>JADFGI010000371.1 GCA_022567815.1 Nitrospinota bacterium | reverse complement strand
AATATTGAAAGGCATTTAGTTCAAAATGTAACTTGTGATGGATTTATGGCTGACCAAATTCTACTTTGCGAGAAGATCATTTACCCGTCATTGCGAGCAAAGCGAAGCCGTTATAATATTCCGAAGCTTTCGTGCCCCAAAGGGGTAAATCCAGCCCATTAGCATGGGGAGCAATATTCGATAGTTTTATTTTGCGCTTAATAACTATCATAACGAGAAAACCTATTAGCGAATTTGCCCTCCGCCTGAGGAGCTGGGTCGCCACGCGGCTGATGGCGGCTCGCGATGACAAGAATGGCGGTTCTCATGGGCTCGTGAGGGTAGCGTACCCCTTGTATGTTTTCAGGGCCTCGCGTAGCGTCAGGCCCAAGCTTCCTCCCCACGTAGTGGGGCGGGGTATGAAAGCAAGGGAAAGGATATCACAAGCGCCAGCCCGTATCTCTTCCCCGCGAAGCGGGCTCGCCCTCCGCGGAGGAGTTAGCAAAGACCGCAGATCTTGCAGGTAGCTGTGTCACAAATGGGCGTGTGTTTTTGCCGCAGTCCTCTTTGGTAATCCTGCCACAGGAAATGGTTTTTGTAGCCGTGGTCAACTATGTCCCAAGGCAGAAAATCATCCCGTCCGAATTGGCGGTAGGCCACAGCATCGACATGCTCACGATATTCGTTTAGGGCCGCTTTCGCATCGTGATGGTTGTTCAGATAGGTTTTGAAGAAATCCAGCAGACGCCGGTCTCCGCGCGAAAGATAGGTTTGCAGATACGCCTCGTTGGGCGACCCGAAACTCATCTTTAGATGAGGAATTTTACCCAGCGCCTTGCGCACTTTCATGAATTTTTTCTTCAAGCTCTTCACCCGTTCCATGGGGTGCCACTGGAACGGTGTGCCCGGCTTGGGGATCAGCGGACTCAAGCCAATAGTCACATTGCCGATATTGCCGCGCTTTCTGCAGGCGTCCACATAGCCATCCATGACGTTCTGCACCAGGGTGATGAACTGATCGATGTCTTCATCCTCCTCCCCCGGCAGGCCGATGATGGAATAAATTTTCAAATGCAGGATGCCTTTCTCGGTGAGGAACCGGCATTTTTCAATGATGAATTCGTCGGTAGCGGCTTTGTTGACCACATCGCGCATCCTCTCGGAGGGAGCGTCGACTGCTACCGTTAAGGTTTTCTGTCCGCTTTGCAAAATTAAATCCACCAGTTCATCGGTGAGGGTTTCCATCCTCAGCGAAGAAAAAGAAAGTTTTTTACCCTGCGCCGTGATTTTTTTGGCCAAACCCACCAAGTCAGGATGGTCCGTCACCGAAGGCCCCACAAAACCAATGGTCGAGGCCGAATGCCCCGCTTTCGCCAATGATTTTTCCAGCGATTGGTAGGTCCGTTCCAGGTCCGGCAAACGGGGAGGCCGATAAATGAAACCCGCCGTGCAAAACCGGCAGGCCCAGATGCATCCACGGGTCACTTCCATCAGGGCCATATCCTTGAAGGTCGAAGCGCCATTGTGAATTTCCGAGTGCGTACAAAGGTCTTCCACTTTCTCCGTCCAATAACGCTTGATACGCAAGGGCAACGCAGGTTCAACCTGAAATCCCGCGAACTCGCCGTTTTCATATTGCGGATGGTAAAACCGTGGCACGTAAATTCCGGGCTGAATTGCGGCCTGATGCAGGAGATCGCGTGAATCATCCCACGGCGTCTTCAGATAGAGGTCGAAAAAATTTCCGACCAGCCCTTCCCCTTCGCCGATAAAAAATACATCGACAATGTCTGCAATGGGTTCCGGATTGATAAATACTGCCGACCCCCCCGCCAGGATCAAGGGATGACCGGCTCCTCTATGTTTGCTTTCCAACGGGATGCCAAAATACTTCAACAAGGCCGCCACATGCAGGTAATCGGGCTCGAAGGATATAGAAAAAGCGATCATGTCGAAATCCAGCGGACGCCATCCCCATTCATGGGACAGCAGTTGTTTCGGCTGAAGACTTTCCATCTCCGGCTTCCAATCCAACGGCAAACTGAAGCGGTCGCAATCCACTCCGTCGATTTGGTTCAAAAGCGAATGGACTCTCTGAAATCCCAGATTGTCCAAGGCGACATCAGCGGTGTTTGGATACACCAAAAGCACCTTCACCGGTCGCAGAAGGGTCTCGTTTTCTATAGAATGGGAAATGGTTTTGACTGCAATCATTCTTTCTGGATTCACAAAACGCCCCGGCGCGACCTTAAAAAGGCTTGACGTAAAGACAGGGCCGTCGCAGGGGCATTAAAAATTTCTTCTTTAGATTAGAATCGTGCAGGATAATGATACCGCAAATTGCGAAATAGAACCACGATCCCTTTAATAATTGACATTATGGACTCCAAAAACGCTCCCAAACGAATGCAGGGCTACCTGCAAAAAATCGCTACCGGACCCAAAATGAGCAAAGACCTGACCGAGGAAGAGGCCGAAGACGCTCTCACATCGATTTTAAACGGTTCCGTTTCCCAAATACGGGCAGGAATTTTCCTCATTGCCGCCCGAATGAAGCTCGAAACGGTCGCGGAAAATATCGGCTATTGGAAAGCTCTGGATCGAACCACGATCAAGCATGAGCTTCCATTTGAAAAAATTCTGCAAATCGCCGACCCGTTCGACGGATTCAACCGGGCGCCCTATTTCGGCTTTTTCACCTTGCCCGTTATAGCTATGATGGGCCTTCCGGCTTATGGGCATTCGACTCGATCGTTACCGCCAAAATTCGGCATTACATTCGAGGATCTGCTCGCCAAACATTATGGCGTGTCCTCGAACGACAACTTTGAGACACGGCTGGCGCTTCTCAAAAAACATCAATTTGGCTACCTCTCAACCAAACACACCCACCCGTCGCTGGAAAACCTGAGGGACATGCGGGTGGAAATCGTGAAACGTCCCATGCTGGCGACGCTTGAAAAAATGCTTCAACCGATCCAAGCCCGGCCCGGAGGAAATTTTCTGGCCACCGGATATTTTCATCGCGGCTATGAAGTTTCCATGCTTGCTATCGCCCGATTGAGCGGTTTCGATAAAACCATTATAGGAAACGGCGCGGAAGGAACCACGCTTTTTGGGGTCCACAAAGAGGCGCGGGTGTTTATCGATTCAGGAGAAAAAGATGCCATTGAAAAGAAACTTGTTTTGCAAAGTATGTTTTCAGAAAAAACCCGAGACCAAATTCAGGGAGCTTACCAGGATTTGAAG
>JADFGI010000370.1 GCA_022567815.1 Nitrospinota bacterium | reverse complement strand
GAACATCCGGATGTCGCGGGAATCTGGAACAACATAGGGGGGGCGTGGGATGCCAAGAAGGACCATGATAAAGCTATTCAGTATTTCAAGAAGGCGCTAGCCAGTGATCTGAAAACCTTCGGCCCTGACCACCCGAGTGTGGCTCGGAATTGGAACAACTTGGGGTTATCGTGGAAAATGAAGGGGCAATATGACAAAGCAATCGGGTATTACGAAAAGGCATTGGCTATTGTTGAGAAGGCTAATCTGTCGCACAGGGTAAAATTGGTTAAAGAAAATATTGCGGCTTTGAAAAATCAGCGGTGAAATTTTGGGCTTCAACCATCCCCTCACCCAGCCCTCTCCCCTTGAAGGGGCGAGGGTTTGATTGAGTCAATCTTTTCTTCGTGTCCTCCGCGATCCTCCGCGGTGCAAACGGTTTCTATTTAAAAACACGCTTAAATATCCGGTCTATATTTTTAAATTGCGATTTCAAATTAAAAGCCTTTTCCAGTTCGCCAACCGACAGATATTTTTTGATGTCCTTATCCTTCTTCAAAAGAGGAAGAAAATCTTTGCCCTTTTCCCAAACCTGCATGGCGTTTCGTTGAACCATGCAGTAGGCGTCCTCCCGCGTCACCCCATTTTGCACCAGCGCCAGCAGAATGCTTTGAGAAAATACCAGGCCGCGGGTGATCTCCAGATTCTTCATCATGGTTTTTGGATAGACCAGCAATTTGTCTATCATCCGGGTCATGCGGCTGAGCATGTAGTGCAGAAGAATGGTGCTGTCGGGGCCGATCACCCGTTCCACGGACGAATGACTGATGTCGCGTTCGTGCCACAGGGCGATATTTTCCATTGCCGCCTGAGCGTTGGCGCGAATCACCCGGGCGAGGCCGGACATCTGCTCCGACACCACGGGATTGCGTTTGTGCGGCATGGCGGACGAACCTTTTTGTCCGCTGGAAAAAAATTCTTCCACTTCCAGAACCTCCGTTCGCTGAAGGTGGCGAATCTCAACCGCGATCTTGTCCAACGTCCCCGCAAGAATCGCCAGGGTGGAAAAATATTCCGCGTGCCGGTCGCGTTGAATGATCTGGCTGGACACGGGAGCCGCCTTCAGACCCAGCTTTTTGCAGACGTATTCTTCCACCTCCGGATCAATGCTGGCGAAGGTTCCCATCGCTCCCGAAATCTGCCCGTAAGCGATCCTCTGCCTGGCCCGTTTCAAGCGTTCGATATTGCGCCCCAGTTCCTCGTACCAGATCGCCAGCTTGAAACCAAACGTGATGGGTTCCCCATGAATGCCGTGCGACCTGCCGATCATCGGCGTATTTTTATGCAGAAACGCCTGCTTTTTTACCGCTTTCTGTAATCCACTCACCCCCTTGATAATGAGCGATGCGGCGTCTTTCAACTGCACCGCGAAGGCCGTATCCAGCACATCGGATGAGGTCAACCCAAGGTGCATGTAGCGGGCGGACTCCCCAACATTCTCTGCAACGCAGGTGAGAAAAGCGATAACATCGTGTTTAACCTCCCGCTCGATCTCGTCAATACGAGATATGTCAAACCGGGCTTTTTTCTTGATTTCCTCGACCGCTGACTTGGGGATTTCCCTGCGGTTTGCCAGGGCTTCGCAGGCCAGGATTTCAATTTTGAGCCAGAGGTTGAACTTGTTTTCCGGCTCCCAAATAGCCGCCATTTCGGGCAATGTATAGCGTTCAATCAAAGCGGTTTCCTCATGATTTTCAAAGCCCAGATATAGTTGATGCGGACCCGGCAGTTTTATAGAATAGATGGATCAAGGATAACGCGCCAATCTTAAACGCATTCGTTGGCTAAATCAATCAAGAGATTTTTCTATGATCGAAGTTTGTTTTGTTTGTTTGGGAAACATCTGCCGCTCCCCGCTCGCACAGGGTGTTTTTGAAAAATGTGTCGCGGATGAAGGCCTGCAAGATCAAATCCAGGTCTCCTCCGCCGGGACCGGAAACTGGCATATCGGGTCGCCGCCGGATGGCCGCATGCAAGAGACCGCCAATAAACATGGCGTCCAATTAAATTCTCGCGGGCAACAATTTCAGCCGGCGGATTTTTTTAATTTCGACCTCATTCTGGCAATGGACGACAGCAACCTGAGTATCCTTGAACAAATGTGTCCCAATCCCCAGAAAGCGGAAAACCTGAAACTGTTCCGGTCTTTCGACCCGGAAAACAACGGCGATCTGGACGTCCCCGATCCCTATTATGGCGGCGGCAAAGGATTCGAAATCGTATATGAGATCGTCAACCGCACTTGCCCAAAAATTTTAGAGTTCATCAAGACCCGCGTCAAATGAACGACCCCGCCGCAAACGAACATAATATCCGACAAGGATTTTCATTTAAAAGCCGGAGAAAGCTACGGGGAATAAAACCCACTGGTGGGGGTTTAAAAATATGAAAGAACTCCTCCGGCAGGTGTTGGAATCGACTTACGGGAATCCGGTGGAGATTGTGAGTTCTAAATCTATTGGCGGTGGCTCCATCAATCAAACGGAGGTCCTGACACTTTCAAACGGGGAAAAAGTTTTTTTGAAAACCAATGCCAATCCGCCGAAAGATTTTTTTCCGGCTGAAGCGAAGGGGCTCAACCTGTTGCAGAAAGCAAAAGGCGGACCCAGAATTCCCAAACCCCTGGGCATGGAACCCGGACCCAGCCCCCGGTTCTTTCTGCTGGAATATGTGGAGGAATCCCCTCCGGCGAGGGAGTTTGGTATTCTTTTTGCCGATGCGCTGGCAAGCATGCACCGTGTCACTCAGAATGCTCATGGATTGGACCACGATAACTACATCGGCTCCACCGTGCAAAGAAATACCCAGGAAAAAGACGGTCTGATATTTTTCCGCGATCATCGTATCCGGTTCCAGCAGGAGCTTGCCCGCGCAAACGGCAAATTGCCTGCACAGCTTGACAAGCAGTTGGACACACTTTGCGGCAAGCTGGAATCCCTATTGGATACTAGCGGAGAACAACCCGCGCTGTTGCACGGCGATTTATGGTCGGGCAACTATTTCCAGGCAAAATCGGATCAACGGCCCTGCATATTTGATCCCGCCGTTTATTATGGACTGCGGGAAAGCGACCTGGCCATGACGGAACTTTTCGGAAGTCTTTCCAGCTCCTTCTACCAGGCCTACCGCGAGGCTTTCCCCCTGAATCCGGGTTATGAGGAGCGCAGGGACATCTACAACCTGTATCATTTACTCAATCACC
>JADFGI010000369.1 GCA_022567815.1 Nitrospinota bacterium | reverse complement strand
CTGGGTCCAGCGTCACGCTGGTGCACGTTAATACTGGGTCCAGCGTCACGCTGGCGCGAGGCCCTGAAAATACCTCTTTGAAAACATGCAATGGAGGGGGGGATATCCTTTCGCTTGTCAAGGGATAGAAGGGGTACGCCAGCCCCGGAGAATCTACTGAGGAAAATGTCAGGATCAAGAATTCGGCACGAAGTAGGATTTAGTCAGCCACAAACCCATTGTCCGGCGTGAGCAAACTCGCCCTCCGCGGAGGAGCTAGTGTCACGCTGGCGCGAGCCCCTAAAACCTCAGAGGCGAATGGGGTTATTCATTTTGGTGGCACAAGACCCTCCTCAATAAACTTTTTTACCCTGTTCCTCCGGCGGACGGGTTTTCCAACGGCGGTGGACCCACATCCAGTTTTCCGGATGTTCCCTCACCACGGACTCGATGGCTTTCTGGCATTCCAGCGTCAAATTTAAAATATCTTTTTCCTTGTCACCCGTTTTTTCCAGTTTCAGTTCCGGTTTGATTTCTATGGAATAGGTTCCGTTTTTTTCGGGATGAACAAAAAGAGGCAAAATGGGCGTTTCTAACTTACGGCTCAACAAGGCGACCGAGCGGGGAGTGGCGGCTTTTTTCCCAAAGAAATCGACAAAAACTCCGCCAACGGCGGTATTTTGATCCATCATCACTGCGACGCAGGAATTATTTTTCAGGGCACGGACGATTTTTAACGGCGAATCGTCCCGGTAAAACGTTTCATTTCCTGAGCAAGTTCGAAATGCCTGGGTGGTTTTTTCCAGGTAAGGATTGTCCAGCCGCCTCGCGATGGAACAAAGGTGTAGGACTTCCAGATAGCCGAGGTAGATTCCCATGGCTTCCCAATTGCCATAATGGGCTACTATGAAAAATGCACCCTTGTTACGTTTAAGACCTTCCGCAAGAATATTCAGTCCCCTGGGTTTCTCCGGGAAAAGCTGGTAAATCCGTTTTTCAGTGTCATGGTGGAGCCACAAAATCTGTAAGGCGGAAACCGTCATTCGCATGAATGATTTTCGGATGATTCGTTTTTTCTCCTGCGGCGATTTGGCATCGCCAAACGCGATATCGAGATTGGTCAAGGCGATTTGAATACGTCGTCCAGAAAAGGTATGGGCCAATTTCCCCAAAGCGCATCCCAATTGATAAACCCCGCGTGCGGAAAGTGGTCGCACCAATAGGAACAGCAACCCGATGCCGCCATATTCCAGGATATGGCGAATTTTTTTTTTAAAGGTTCTTTTTCTTTTCATATCGCCAGCCTGACGCTGGCTCCTCCGCGGAGGGCGAGTTTGCTCACGCCGGACAATGGGTTTGTGCCTGACTAAATCCTGCTTCGTGCCGAATTCTTGATCCTGACATTTTCCTCAGTAGATTTTCCGGGGCTGGTGAGCGTAGCGAACGTCAGCCTTCCTGCGTAGCAGGCTTTTCCTCCCCGTGTAACGGGGTCTTACGCTTCGGCGATTGCCTGGGCGATGGCATAGTTTTTATCGTGCGAAATGGAAATGTGGATGGTTTCGAGTTTTAACCGGGTAAATATATCCTTTCCCTTGCCGTGCATCTTGATGGCAGGTTTCCCCGTTTTCTCATTGGTCACCTCGATGTCCCTGAAAGCAATTCCCTGATCCATTCCTGTTCCCAGACACTTCATGACCGCTTCCTTGACGGCAAACCGGGCGGCAAAATGGATTCCCGGTTCGGCTCTGGATCGGCAATAAAGAATCTCGTCGGCTGTGAAAATTTTTTCCTCGAACCGGGGAGAATGTTTTTCAAGCAACCTTTTGATCCGGGCAACTTCAACGATGTCCACTCCTGTTCCAACAATCATAAGGATAACTTTGGCCTGGTTTCAGCATGAGTCTGTAAAATTCGGATCGCCTTCATTATGGAACGGCAATGCATGGTATGTCCAAAATGGCGTCGATTTCTTCCCTGGTGACCGCTCCTTCGCGGACCAGCAGAGACGGCGACAAGGTGACATCCAGGACCGTGGATTCTTTTCCACCGGGCGCGGCGCCTCCGTCCACGATCAGATCAATCTGGGATCCAAGGGTTTCTTCCACCTCCCTGGCAGTCGTGACATTTTCGGTCCCGCTGATATTGGCGCTGGTTGCGGTGATGGGGAAACCGATTCCCGATAAAAGTTTACGAACCATCTCATTTCCCGGTTGCCGGACCCCGATTTTTCCCGTATTGGCCGTCAACTGGGAAGGTAAATGCGGATGCGCGGAAAATAAAATCGTCAGCGGACCCGGCCAAAGTTTTTCTATCAGGATTTCCGCCGTGGGGGTTATTTCCAGAGCCATGCTGTTTACCTGATAGGCGGATGCCACCAGGGTCAGCAAGGGTTTATCCTTCGGTCTTTGTTTGATCTTAAAAATCCTGGACACGGCTTTTCTGTTGAAAGCCGTGGCTCCGAGGCCGTAAAAAGTATCCGTCGGAAACGCCATCACCCCGCCAAGATTGAGGATCCGTTTGATCTTAACCATTTGGGTTCTGAAAACCGTCTCATCGTCTAAATCAATCTTTATTATTTCGGGCATGTATGGATTGGATTTTACGGCTTTTTATTTCTACTTCCTTGGCCTGATAATTTTTATATTGAACAAGCTTGGAATGCAGTTTGTGGTCTTCCAGCGCAAGAATCTGGACTGCCAGCAGTCCCGCGTTTTTGGCGCCCGATTTGCCGATGCCCATGGTCGCCACCGGAACACCTCCCGGCATTTGCGAAGTTGAAAGCAGAGCGTCCAGACCCTTGTGTGGACTGGAGTCAATCGGTACGCCGATGATGGGGAGAATGCTCTCAGCCGCCAGCGCTCCCGCAAGGTGGGCGGCGGCTCCGGCTCCGGCGATCAGGATTTTTATCCCTTGTTTTTCCGCCTTCTTGACATAATTTCTCGTCCGTGCAGGGGACCGGTGGGCTGATGCTACAATAACTTCATGTTCGACATCGAACTGTTTCAGAATGTCGCTGGTCTCTTCCATGATGGGAAAATCTGAATCACTACCCATGACGATACCGACAATTGGTTTGCTCAAACCGGGGATCTCCTATTTTATTAATCACAACCCAGAGGCAAAGGTGAAACTGATTCCCACCAGTGGGTTTCATACCCCGCCCCGCAACGCGGGGAGGAGATGCTGGGCAGACGTTTGCTTTGCTCGCGAGCCTCTGAGAACTTAAAACTCATGGTACGTAAATATTGCGTCCAGCGTCATGT
>JADFGI010000028.1 GCA_022567815.1 Nitrospinota bacterium | reverse complement strand
AGTCGATCCTATATACATTCCGGGACGCCGCCGAACCGGCTCCAGTCCTTCGAGGATTTGAATGTTGTCTGCGTTGTAGGTTGTCATCGCTTCTTTACTTTAAAAAATGTTGATGATTTTTCTGCGTTTGGAAAGTATCACTCCCTGACTGCCCCGGTTATAAACGGGAACGCTTTTGACGGTTATTTCCTTTTTATTGCCGCCCTCAAAGACAAGGGTGATTTTTTCTTTCTTGTCGACAAGTTTGAATCCGGCAAGTTTGCTGTCTGATATTTTCATTAATTTGACTCCCATACCCGACCCGCTGAGTTGGGACACCTGATCGGTGGCAATGACCAATCCTTTTCCATCGACCGTGGCCATGAATACAAAGTCTCTCAGGACCAGGGAAATAGCGGTCATCCGGTCGCCTTGTTTCAGGGACATTATTTTTCTGCCGGACTTTGTGGTCTCCGTCAGGTTTGACGCGGGGAAGCGGAAACCGTAACCCATTTCACTCATGACCATGAACTCGAGATTTCCCAGTGGGGATTCTTCACTCGCCTTGCCGGTGGAAAAATCCAGTTTGGCCTGGTCCGGCGCCAAAACTTTCCGGGATGATTTTTTTGCCGGCTCCGGTTTGATTTGCGTTAACAATTCCTGGGGATTCAAGGAAATCATTTGCAGGACCTGTTCCCCATCGGAAAATTTGAAAAGATTTTGAATGGGCTCGCCAAAACCACTGCGGGTATAGGGTAAGTTGTAAACTTTTTGGATATAGGACGTTCCGGTTGAGGTGAAAAAGGCGGCGAGGTCTTTGGTATTGGTTTTCAGTATGAAAAGGAGTTCATCGTTTTCCTTGAACTTCAAAGCTGATGGGTCTCCCAGGGTTTTCAACTTTCGCAGCCACCCGTTTTTGCTGATGACCAGGGAGACGTCCTCGTGCTGGATAAAATCTTCGGCGTTGTACTCGACGCTTTCGATCTGTTTGATGGTGGTCTTGCGTTTGTCACCAAATTTCTCGCTGATTTCCTGTAATTCCTCTTTGACCACGCCCCATATATTTTTTTTTGAACGCAGGATTCCTTCGATGCGCTTTTTTTCCTTCAACTTTTCTTTTTGCTCGGCGATGATTTTATTGATCTCCATCGAAACCAGGCGATAAAGCGGGATTTCGAGAATGGCGCTGGTCTGTTCGTCGTCGAGTTGAAAGGCTTTTGCCAGTTTTTCGTGAGCCTCCTGCCGCGATTTAGACGACCGGATCAATTTCAGGGCTTTATCCAGGTTATTGAAGATAATGGCAAACGCTTCGAGAATATGCAGGCGCTTTTCGAGCAAAATCAGCTCGTACTTCAGCCTCCGGGTGACCACCTCCTTACGAAAATCCAGAAAGTATTGGCAGATTTCCAAAAGAGACAACCGCCCCGGCTCACCGCTCGGTTTCAGGCAGGTGAAATTGACCTGGAAATTGGATTCCATTTCACTGTGCTTGAAAATGTAGCTCATGATCTTGTCGAGATCGGCGTTGGCCTTGGTCTCCATCACGACGCGAATTTTTTCATCGCTTTCATCGCGGATATCCAACAGGGGCGGCAGTTTTTTGCTGATAATAATCTCGGCGATCTTTTCGATCATTTTGGATTTATTCACCCCATAGGGAATGGCGGTGATGATGATATTTTTCTTTCCCCTGGCAAGATCTTCTTCTGTCCATTCGCCGCGCATTTTTACGGCGCCGGAACCTTCTTCGTAAAATTTGCGGATTTCGCTTTTGGAATTCAGAATAATTGCGCCCGTCGGGAAATCCGGTCCTTTAATATGTTTCATCAAGTGGACGACGGTGGCATCGGGATTATCTATAAGAGCGATGAGGGCTTTGATGACCTCCTTGAGATTGTGGCTGGGAAAAGAGCAGGCCATGCCCACCGCAATTCCGGATGCGCCATTGACCAGCAAGTTCGGAATCCGCGAAGGAAGAACCATAGGTTCATTCAAGGTGTTGTCATAATTTCGCTGGAAATCGACGGTGTCCTTTTTGAGATCCTGCAACATGAAGGCGGAAATCGATTGCAGTCTTCCCTCGGTATAACGATAGGCGGCGGGTGGGTCGCCGTCCAGGGAACCAAAATTTCCCTTACCGTCCACCAATGGGTAGCGCAGAGAAAAATCCTGAGCCATTCGGACCATCGACTCATAGGTGGACGCGTCGCCATGCGGATGGTATTTTCCCAGTACTTCCCCGATAATTCTTGCCGATTTCACATGCTTTGCGGCGGCTGTAACTCCCATGCTGTTCATGGCATACAGGATTCTTCGATGAATGGGTTTTAATCCGTCGCGAACATCGGGAAGCGAGCGTGAAACGATGGTTGACAGCGCGTAGGTGAGAAACCGGGTCTCCAGCTCCACTTGAATGTCGGAAACTTTTTCTTTCGCCATAATATGTTTTTAAGGGCAACCCCACCAGTTGGATTATTTCCCCGCCCCACTACGCCCCGTTACACGGGGAGGAAGCCCGCTACGCGGGAGGAAACTCTAGGCTACGCTCGCTTCGCTCACCAGCCCGCCACGCGGGGAAGATACGTAACGCTTGTGATATCCTTTCCATTGCCTTCATGCCCCTGTTATATCCTCTTCATTAGCTTTCATGCCCCGAAGGGGTAGGAGGGGTAGTTTTTTACTCATGAGTCCCGGAAAAATGTTACACGGCGTGAGCAAACTCGCCCTCCGCGGAGGAGCCAGCGTTTCGCTGGAGGTCAGGGTGAAATATTAAATGAAAAAAAGGCAAGCTTTGGATTTGGGTTTTGAACGCGAGAACTTGACAAACATGTTATTCAGTTTTATACAGACAATTTGCCGAATAAATCAAGTTTTCTTTTTTCTTATACAATCCCGCCCTTCTTATTCCTATATTTCGGATGAACTGGCGCGGAACCTTACTTTTTATTTAAAAACTAAGGGTTATGAAGGAATTCGTTCTTAATAAATGTAGTTTCCGCCGTGGGCAACGCAACCTTATAATCAAGGATATCTTTTTTGGGGAGTAGAGAACGGATTCCGGTATAAACCCGGCTAATTTAAACCTTTTTTGGGGATCGGCCATCTTAATGGAAAAAGAGGGTCCAACGGTTGGCAGTTGGTTGGATTCCACAGAATACCATTTTAAGTCATCTGATTCAGTAATTTACTGGTTAATTTTATCAGGAGTTTTTTTATGTCGGATCAAGCTTTGCAGGAAAAAATTATCGAAGCATTGAAGACCGTTGAAGACCCGGATCTTCATAAAAATATTGTGAGTCTGGGTTTTGTCAAAAATATGAAAGTTGAAAACGGCAACGTCAGTTACGATGTGGAACTGACCACCCCGGCCTGTCCGGTGAAGGAGCAGTTGAAATCCGAGTGCGAAACCAAAACCAAAGCCATTGAGGGAGTTGCCAGCGTGTCCGTCAATATGACAGCGGTGGTTCGTGCTTCCGAGCACAGCCAGCCGGTTTTAACCGGAGTCAAAAATATAATCGCCGTGGCCAGTGGCAAGGGCGGGGTGGGAAAATCCACAGTCGCCACCAATCTGGCAATCGCCTTGCAGTTGTCCGGTGCCAAGGTGGGGCTGATGGATGCGGATATTTATGGGCCCAGCATTCCGCTAATGCTGGGTATTCCTATTTCCCCGCCACGGGTAGGGGAGAATAACAAGTTTTTCCCGCATGAAAAATATGGACTGAAAGTCGTGTCCGCGGCTTTTCTGACCAAGCAGGGACAGCCGTTGATGTTGCGCGGACCCATGCTGGGGGGCATCATTCAGCAATTTTTGCAGAACGTGGAATGGGGCGAATTGGACTACCTCATCATCGACCTGCCTCCGGGAACCGGCGATGTGCAATTGACCCTGACCCAGAAAGCGCCGATTTCAGGGGCGGTGGTGGTGACCACGCCTCAGGAGGTCAGCATGATCGACGCCGACAAGGGCGTTAAGATGTTTCAGCAAGTGAAGGTTCCTCTGCTGGGCATCGTGGAAAACATGAGTTACTTTATTTGTGACGGGTGCGACAAGAAACATTACATTTTCAAAAGCGGAGGCGGAAAAACTCTGGCTGAAACATTTAAAATTCCATTTATTGGTGAAATTCCCATCATCAGCGAAGTGGTTATAGGAGGGGATTCTGGAGTTCCTATTTTATTGAGCGATCCTCAATCTCCGGCGAGCGTTGCCTACACCCATTTGGCAGGGCAGGTGGCGGCTCAATTGAGCATACAACAGGCCAAAGAGGATAAAGCCGAGGCCACGTTTGATCTGGCATGGAAGGAATAAACCATGGACCAAGCTACCAAGGTGGACTCCAACCACCCATCGCCAAAAAAATTACAGCAGATCGACACCAGCACTTTGGGGATCACCTGGACCGACGGGCACGAGTCGGTTTATGCCGTCAAAATGCTGCGGGAACATTGCCCCTGCGCCCACTGTATCGATGAGTGGAGCGGAGAGAAAAAGATTAAACCGGGAATGATTGCGGATACGATTCGCCCCAAGGACATCAAGTCGGTGGGATTGTACGCCATTCAATTTTACTGGAACGACGGGCACGATACGGGATTGTACCCGCATGAGTTACTGAGAAAACTTTGCCAGTGTGAAATCTGTAAGAAGGCTTGAGGCGAAAATCCCGAAAATGACTTAACCCGACCAGGAAGCGGAACACGAAATCCTGCCCGACCATGAGAAGCGCCAATACTTCATCGTGAAGGGACCTGACCAGGAGTTTCCCCAGGATTTGCGCCCGGAAGCCGATATCACCAAAATCCTCAATCGAAACCTGTTTCGCTGGATCACTTCAGTTCTCCAAACGATTCGATAAAATTCCTTTTAACATGCCAGTCTTTAGGGAAATTTTGCGCGTCCTTCCATTTTTTGGTTCTTAAAGGTCCCGTTTCATAAACGATGGCCGGGTCCGTTAGAACGACAGACGTATCGTTTACCTCGATCAATTTTCCAGTATAAATATAATTGACGCAAAACAAAGTGACCCGTTTGCCCACCAAAGTTCGCAATCCTACCGGGTTCTTGTTTCCCATATTCATATCCATTGTGGTCTCCTCAATTAGTAATGGGCTGGCATGGTGAACCTTGTTAAAAAGAAAGATTACCGCATAGCCTAATTAATATACAAAAATAAATAAAAATTAGTATTAATACTATTGTGATATTAGGTATAAATATAACACTTGATATAATATAAATTTTAAAGTATAATAATACAAACGGATTGATTGTTTACGTGGCCTTAAAAAATTAACGTTATAACTAATATTTGCTCAAATGAAATTATCAAAACATCCTTCTATGAAATTCATAGGGTCTAGAATATTATCCCGCAGGAAGATGTTGGGTCTTAAAGGAAAGGAATTGGCCGAGCGGGTGGGGTGTCATCCTCCCGATATAAGTGATTGGGAAAAGAGTAAAAACATGCCCAGCGTTGAATCGCTCATCAAACTGGCCAGGGCTCTGAACACAACCGAGACTTGGCTGGTGTCTGGAAAAAATTCCCGGGTTGCAGGGAATGGCGATGAAAACTCGAAAATCATGCGAATGCCTATTGATTACATGGGTGGGGATGGGGATAACAATACAGTAACTCAAATGCAGGATGAAATGATCAATGATAAGCGGGACATCATTGAACTGCAGAAAGAAAAAATCCACAACCTTGAGGCGCGATTGGCCAAACTGGCACGGGAGAGAAGCGAAGAATTCTCGAAAAAATTGGCAGGTTGATTGAACTACCCCAAGGCTCCATCGCAAAACGATTTCCTGCAACAATTGAATCCCGCCTCAAATTTGCTACGACAACGTTTGTTTTTCACCGCCCAGGTAAGGTAAGTTTTCCCGCTGATTTTCCTGTAACGAATGGAAGCTTTGGATTGGTACAATTCATCATTCAGGGACAAGTTAAAATCCATTCCACTTTCAGGAGATGATTGGGTGATGGTCACTGATCCTTCTCCATCCTTTCTAATCCAGGATAGAGTTGCCCCAACCGCAAATTCCATGTCTCCCAGAGTTACGGGTGGGAAGAAAAAGTCCAACGACGATAAAAACTCCGATAAGTGCCGCTATAAAGATTCCGTACTTTTTCATGAAAATGCCCTTGGGAATCGTTGAGAACAGAATATAGTTTTGCGAATTTTCCGGCGGGTGTAACCCGCTTTTCCGCAAGGGCATTGCGCTGGTGATTACATTCCGACTTTTTCGCGGACTTCATCCATCAGCTTGGCGTCGATCAGAGTCACGCCTTTTTCGAGAGCAAAATTGATGATCGTCTTCTTTGCCATGTTGCGCACAAAAAACGGAACCTTTTTGATCCGCAACTGCGCTTCCTCGGTCCAAACGAGGTTGTCTTCCGCTTTACCCTTATCCAGTTCCTTTTTTGCCTGTGACAATTGCGACCCGACCATACTCAAAGGTCTGGAACCGACGTTGGAAGCGCCGCCCAACTCGACGCCAATTTTGCTGACAAACTCGGTTTCAAATTGATTGGTCAGCATGGCGATCATATGACCGCATTTTTTACACTTGAATTTCATGACCAGATTTTTATTCTCAGTAGGCATGATTCCATCCATTTGAGTTTCCATCTGTTCATCACATGGTATGCAAAGAAATTTCATCTTTCCCCCTAATTGGATTTATCTTCAATAAATTTGATTATGGCATCAACCACCGAGGCAATAGCCTTCCCGGTGACGGAATCCTTGTTCTCGGTGTAAAATAGTGACCCTGAATCGGTTTTCCTGGAAATCCGCGTGTCGAAGGGGATTTTTCCGATATAGTTGATGCCTTTTTGACTTGACAGCTTTTCCGCATCCTGGCCTTCAAAAAGCTTTCCTTCCTGGTTGCAGTGCGGACACACGTAGGTGGCCATATTTTCAATCAGGCCGATGATGGGAACCCCCATCCTATTGTTCTTGGTGATAGATTTGGAAACGATGTACTGGGAAAGCTGAGAGGGAATAGTGATTTCGACCACCCCTGCCAGTTCGGGAATCAGGTCGCGAATGTTGTCCATGCGGTCGCTTCCCGGGGGCATGTCGATCAACAGGTAATCGAGTTCGC
Organism: Nitrospinota bacterium; assembly: GCA_022567815.1. Classification (GTDB taxonomy): domain Bacteria; phylum Nitrospinota; class Nitrospinia; order Nitrospinales; family VA-1; genus JADFGI01. The sequence goes on along the minus strand of JADFGI010000028.1, from coordinate 7,918 downwards.
CCCAATTGGTATCGGCCAGCAGTTCCCGCAATGCGGTCGATTCCATGGTGCTCACCCACGTAGAGGTCGCCTCGGCGTCATCCGTCCACATGACGGGTGCATCCGGGCTCAAAAGCAACATGTCCATCGACATGATTTTGATTCCCAAGGCTCCTTCACCAGGATCGATTCCGTCGTCATCAATGACAAGTTTCTGCTCGCATCCCACGCCCAGCAGATTGCCGATGCAGGGACCGTTCAAGTCTGCGTCGAGGATTCCCACGGAATACCCCTGGTCGACAAGGCAAGCGGCTATATTAGCGGTGATGGAACTTTTGCCCACACCGCCCTTGCCGCTCATTAAAGCCACCTTGTGTTTTATTTTTGCCAGCCGGGCGCTGAGTTTTTCTCGTTGCGAAACCACCTGGCTGATGATATTCGATCCGCCGTCTCCGGCGAGATCTTCATAGGTTTTCATGTATGCTCCTGAAAATCGCTCGCTCCCGCGAGCGGAAAAGTTTAAGGCTCTGCTCGCCCCGTTACACAGGGAGGAAGAGTTTAGGGCTACGTTCGCCCCCGTTACACGGGGAGGAAGAGTTTAGGGCTACGTTCGCCCCCGTTACACGGGGAGGAAGAGTTTAGGGCTACGTTCGCTTCGCTCACCAGCCCCAAAGAAAAATTCGGCGCAATGGAAGATATGGTAAGCAATAAATCCATAGTGCGTTAATATTGGGTCCAGCCCCCAGGCTGGTTGGGTCCAGCGTCACGCTGGCCCCTCCGCGGAGGAGTCGTGATTTAAATGAAAAATTTCACGATTATCATATCGAAAAAATTTCTTGTTGGAAAGAGATACTTTCATTTAAAGGCACCTGCAAAAAACTTCCCGTTTTTTGACTTTTCCATTGACCCCACCGGAGTATCTAATCTACATTAAAGGGTTTTAGTGGGTGATATCCGTTGAATATACTCAGGAACCATGCATGCAACTGTCGGAAGAAGATAAAAAGCTCATCGAAGAAGAGGAAGCCTTGTTTAGCCGGACCATAGAATCGCTGTGCGGCGAACTTCCCCAAGTCAGGGCGTCGAAAATATCAGCCAATCTGGCGGCGCGGGAACTGACCCGGCAATTGGTCAACGAGTGGAACCATGAGGAACGACAGCCGCTGGTTTCCGATGAAGCCGTGGCTCATAAAGTATCCGATATCCGTAAGGATACCGATCAGACATTGATGGAGCTGATTCAGGAACCCTATTTTGGCCGCGTGGTGACTGCGGAGGACGATGGCAAGGAAGTGGCTTTCCTGATCGGCAAAAAGAGCAACATCGAGTCGGGCATTGTGGATTGGCGTAACGGACCGATCTCTTCCCTTTATTTTAATTACCAGCAGGGCGAGGAATTTTTTGAAGAAATCAACGACCGGGAACGTAGCGGCAAGATCAAGCTGAGACGCTCTTACCGGGTCGAAGGGGGAAGACTGGTGCAGATCGATACTCCGGAGGGGGTCTATCATTTCGATCTCAACGGCAACGGCTGGCAAAAAATGGATATTGATGCGGAAATTGCCGCCCACAAGTCGCGAAATATCGGTTCCATTGACAAAAAACTTCCCAATATTTTATCCCTGATTACCAAAGACCAGTTTGAGCTGATCACCACCGATCCCGACCGCCCCGTCATTATTCAAGGCTCGGCAGGGTCGGGCAAGACGACGGTCGCCCTGCATCGGCTTGCCTGGCTCCTGCATGAAGAAAATTCTTATGCCCGTCCGGAGAACACCCGCGTCCTGGTTATGAACAAATCGTTGCAGATTTATGTGGATTCGACCCTGCCTTCCCTGGGAATTCACGGAGTGGAAACCTCCACGTTTAACAGTTGGGCGATTTCTATCATTCGCAAAGCGACCAGGGGAAAAGCATATTTCAAATTTCATAATCTTCCAGACTTTGTAGAAAAAATTAAATTTTCCGAGGAAATTCTTTCAGCAATTTCAGGGCAGGTGGAAAAGCAGAGCAAGCGAACGGACCAATGGATTCGCGATACTTTTTCCCGCTGGCCAAACCTGGTCCAACAATGGGACGAGGGCAGGGAAGAGGCCATTCTTCCCCGGATCAGGAATTTCACGCATGAGGTCAACGGCGCAAAATTGCCCGAAAAAGAAAGAAAGCATATTCTTGTGTCCCTGCGGTCCCTGCTGGGGAAGATGGAAGATTATATCAATGATATTTATGACCTGCTGGCCGATTCGGATCTTTTGCGGTCCCATTTAAAACCGGACCGGAAGCTCGACTATCATTTGGATTACTTGAAACAAAAAACGGAAAAGGACCGGCAATATAAAAATCTGGATTATTTCGACATGTCTCTCATTTTGTGCAATATCCAATTGAAAAATGGTGGATTGCCCGGCAATAATGGCGACATCACTTCTCTGGACCATCTGGTCATTGATGAAGCGCAGGATTTTGGCCCGGTGGAATTCTCCATTATGATGAACGCCGTCCGGGATAAACATAATTTGACCATAGTTGGCGATGTTAGCCAGAAGATTTTATTCTCCAGGCGATTCATCGGGTGGGACAAAATCATAAACAATCTGAACCTTGATGAAAGTGATTTGATCCGTCTCGAAATTTCTTTCCGTTGCACGGCGCAAATCATGACCCTGGCCAACCGGGTGGCAGGCAATCCCAAAAAAGTAGAAGGTAGGCAGGGACCGCCGCCGGCTTTCCAAAATGTTGGGGATAAGGATGATTTGCTGGAAACTATCACCAATTGGGTTCACGTTTTGCAGTCCGGCGGAGCCAACAAACTGATAGCCCTCATTTGCCGCTATCCTAAACAGGCTATGGAATTAAAGGAGGATCTGCAGGAAATGATTCCAAAGGACAAGGGGCTTCGCCTGGGGCATCGGGATCAATTTTCCTTCGAGCCGGGGATCATCGTGACCAACGTTCACCAGGTCAAGGGACTTGAGTTTGACGCAGTGTGCATTGTCGAACCGAGCGAAGAAAATTATCCACAATACCGGCCCGAAAGCCGCAATCTGCTTTACGTCGCCATCACCCGCGCGGAGGATGAGTTGATGCTGATAGGAACCAAACCCTTCGCCGGGGTTCTTTAAGAATAGGTGATCGAATAGATAGGAAAAGTTTTTCCATTTTTGTCAAAATAAAAAAATAGTTGCGGAAAACTGGAACGGAACTATATTGGAATTAGAGGGTTTGAGGCAATTCCTTAATTTAGTTTGATCTAAAAAAGGAGGTGCTTATAGAAAACTTAAGTCCGCCATTCCAGAAATTTAAGGTTAAGAACACCAAGGTCCATTTATAATTTTGGACATGCCCGAATGAGATTTGACATCGGGCCAAAAAAAAGAGAAAAAACGCGTTGCAGATCATGTAACGCGTTTTTTATTGCCCCGTTACACGGGGAGGAAGCTTGGGCCTGACGCTACGCGAGGCCCAAAAAAAATGTTTCACGTCGTGAGCAATTTCCCCCTCGCGGGAGCGAGCGCCCTCCGCGGAGGAGCGAGACCCCAGGGTTACCACTTGCGGCGGGGTCGTTCATTGGAAATTTTTGGAGATCCGTACTTGACTCGAAAATTGAAACTCATTATTGAGTATGAGGGAACCCGTTATCACGGCTGGCAGGTGCAACCCAACGGCCCCACCATCCAGGCAATCCTGCAAGACTGCCTCAAGAAAATCACCAGGGAAAATGGGGCCGTGGTGGGATCGGGAAGAACCGATGCGGGAGTCCATGCCGAGGCCCAGGTGGCGCATTTCCAGACGGCCTCCACCATGACCCCCCACCAATTTTTGATGGCCTTCAACAGTCTCCTGCCGCACGACATTGCTGTTAAGAATGTTGCGGAGGTCCCGGACGATTTTCACGCTCAACGATCCGCAGTTCGTAAAATATACCGGTACACTATTTTAAACCGGGAGTATCCATCAGCCCTCCTGCATGACCGATGCTGGTTCATTCAATATCCGTTGGATGTCAAATCAATGCTGTTGGCAAAATCTTATCTGGAGGGCAAGCACGATTTTTCCGCGTTCCGGGCTTCCAACTGTGAAGCCAGAAATCCGATTCGGGAAATTTACAAAATCGGCATATCAAAAAAAGGGGATTTCATTACCTTTGATTTTGATGGCAATGGGTTTCTTAAATACATGGTTAGAAATATTGTCGGAACCCTGATGCAGGTGGGTCGAAAAAAAATGCAGGCTCAGGAAGTGAAAACGATTTTAGAGTCCCGTGATCGCAAAAATGCCGGTCCCACGGCGCGGCCATACGGGCTTTGTCTGGTTGAGGTGTTTTATGATGATGAGTGACAAAAAACAAAACCAGTTCATTACCGCAAAGCCGCTAAGATCGTAAAGAAAACCAAAAGGAATTTGACGGGATTGACAGGATAGTAAAACCCTATAACGCAGACCGCAGACCGCAGACCGCAGACCGCAAAATCCTATCTACCACCCTCACCCAGCCCTCTCCCATGAGGGAGAGGGTTTATTTTTCTCATCTGTGTTCATCGGTGGTTAAAAGGGGTTGATTCTTCCTGTTGATCCTGTGAATCCTGTCCATTTTTTTCTTGGTTTTCTCTGCGCCTTCTACGATGAAAAAGGGTTTCAGTATTTTATTATAGAGAGCCAACGGTCAGTTTTTTTCCGTTGGGATCGAAAATGGGAAAGGACTGAATTCCTTTTTTCGCCATGAAATACTTGGCCGCTGTTTGCAGGACGCCAAATCCATATTTCATACTTCTGCGGAAACTGATGGAGGACGCTTCCTCGAAATATCGGGCGGGACAGGAGACCTCTCCCACCTGGAACCCAAAATATAAAGCCTGGAGAAGCATTTCATTGTCGAAAACAAAATCGTCCGAATTTTCCAGCATGGGGATGGCCGTTAACGTTTTTACGCTGAATGCCCGGTAGCCCGTGTGGTATTCGGAAAGTTTCTGGTTGATGATCAGGTTTTCGGCCAGGGTTAAAAACCGGTTGGCGTAGTATTTGTAGGCAGGCATGCCGCCCGCCATTGCCCGGTTGCCAAGAATCCGTGAAGCGATCACCACATCGAAAATACCTTCGGCGATCATGAAGGCCATGGCGGAAATGAGTTTTGGCGTGTACTGGTAATCGGGGTGGAGCATGACGACGATATCAGTTCCCCTGCGAACCGCTTCCTGATAGCAGGTTTTCTGGTTGGCCCCATAGCCTTTGTTTTTTGCATGGACTAGCGTGTTGATGTTAAGTTCATTGGAAATTTCAACGGTATCGTCCTGGCTGGCGTCATCGGTGAGGATGATATCATCGACCACCGAGCTTGGAATTTCCTGATAGGTTTTCAGGAGGGTTTTCCCGGCGTTATAAGCCGGCATGACCACCGTGATGCGTTTGCCATTAATCATTAGAATGGGTCCAGGAAGCCCGCTAGGCGGGACCAGCGTAGCGCCGGATCAAATATTTAGGTGCGATGGGTTTTAGTTATCCAAGGGTTCCTAAGGAACTAAATTTCCAAAAACAGGCTGACAATTTGATTTTAAAGACCCGTCATCGCGAGCCGCAAAGCGGCGTGGCGACCCAGAGTCTCTGGGTTGCTTCGCTTCGCTCGCAATGACTGGGGAAAAGATAGTTCCTTTATCCATAAACCCAGAACACGGTCTGCCTCTCGCGATGACGAAAATAACGGTTTCCGGGGCTCGTGAGCCCAGCGAACGGAGCCTTAAACTTTTCCTCCCCACGTAGTGGGGCCCGTGTAACGGGGTGTATGATAGGGTAATAATATTTATTTACAATGAGTTTAATGCAGATATACTTGCGGGGGTTTTACCCCCAAGCAGGCTGAATTCCTTGCCGGTTACGCGGTTCCCTCAGGAACCTCAAATTCTATAAAACAACAGGAACAATTTAAAATGAAGGAAAACTTTAAGATCGCCTTATTGCCGGGCGATGGCATCGGACCGGAAGTCGTGCGGGAAGCGGTTAAAATATTAAAAATCATTGAAGCCAAACTGAATTTGACCCTCGAAATGGACCAGGTCCCTGTCGGCGGCGCGGGCTACGAAGCGACCGGGCATCCGCTTCCCGATGAATCCCTCACAGCCGCTAAAAATGCCAACGCCGTTCTTCTGGGTGCGGTGGGTGGACCCAAATGGGAAAAGCTGGAGTTTTCCCTGCGTCCCGAACGGGCGCTTCTTGGCCTGCGGTCATCCCTGAAACTTTATGCCAATTTGCGTCCGGCAAAAATATTTCCGGCCCTTGTGGAGGCATCCACCTTGAAGCGTGAAGTGGTGGAAGGATTGGATATTCTGGTGGTGCGGGAATTGACCGGGGGCATATATTTTGGCGAACCCCGTGGAATCGAGACCCTTGCGGACGGCACTCGTAAAGGGGTTAATACCCTGGTTTATACCGAGATGGAAATTGAGCGGATCGCCCGCATCGCTTTTCAGGTCGCAGGACAAAGAAGCAAAAAAGTGATGTCGGTGGATAAAGCCAACGTCCTGGAAGCCACCGAATTGTGGAGAGAAGTTGTCACTCGCACCCAAAAGGAATTTCCGGACATTGAACTTCAACACATGTATGTGGACAATTGCGCCATGCAGTTGGTGCGCGACCCCAAGCAGTTTGACGTCATCGTCACGACGAATATGTTCGGCGATATTCTCAGCGACGAAGCGTCCATGCTCACTGGGTCGATAGGCATGTTGCCTTCCGCAAGCGTGGGCGGTGAGAACGGAATGTACGAGCCTATCCACGGAAGCGCGCCGGATATTGCGGGGCAAGGCAAAGCCAATCCATTGGCGACCATTCTTTCCGTCGGCATGATGTTCAAATATTCCCTGAACGAAGAGGAACCTGGACAATGGATAGAAGATGCAGTTGAATCGGTGTTGAATCAGGGATACCGCACCCCGGACATCATGTCAAAGGGAATGAAAGAAGTGGGAACCTCGGAGATGGGAGACCTGGTGGCCGGGGAATTGGAGACCAATGGCTTTTAGTAAAAAGGAAAAATATAACGTTGCCGTTGTTGGCGCCACTGGCGCCGTCGGCAGGATAATGATAACCACGCTGGAGGAGCGGAATTTCCCCATTGAACGCCTGGTCCTTCTGGCGTCGCCCCGGTCCATTGGAATTACTTTTAAATTTAAAGGTCGCACTGTCCCTGTTGAGATACTGACTGAAACCTCATTTGCAGGGTTGGATTTTGCTCTCTTTTCCGCCGGCGCGACGGTAAGCAGAAAATACGCCCCCATTGCCGTTCAGGCAGGTTGCATCGTCATCGACAACAGCAGTGCCTTTCGTATGGAAAAAGATATTCCCCTGGTGGTTCCGGAAGTGAATCCGGACGCCATTCCAGACCAACCGGGAATCATCGCCAATCCCAATTGTTCGACCATTCAAATGGTGGTCGTCCTCCACCCCATTCACGCCAGATACCGGATTAGACGGGTTGTGGTTTCAACGTATCAATCCGTTTCCGGTTCGGGACAAAAAGCCATTGCCGAATTGACAACTCAAACCACGGGGGTTTTGGAAAGTAAAGACTTCAAGGCTCAGGTTTATCCTCATCAAATTGCCTTTAACTGCCTGCCACACATCGACATTTTTCTGGATAATGGGTACACCAGGGAAGAAATGAAAATGGTGAACGAAACCAGAAAAATACTCGGGGACGATTCGATTCAGGTATCGCCCACCAGCGTCCGCGTTCCGGTATTTTATTCCCATTCGGAGTCCGTGAACGTGGAAACGGAAGAACCCATTTCGGCGGAAGAAGTGAAAAAACTGCTGGGCGATTCTCCGGGGATTCAGGTCGTGGACCGCCCGGAGGAAAACGAATATCCTTTGGCCATAGATGCGGAGGGCAAGGACGCAGTGTTTGTAGGGCGGATCCGAGACGATATATCCAGGGACAAGGCCATCA
>JADFGI010000027.1 GCA_022567815.1 Nitrospinota bacterium | reverse complement strand
GGAGATTGACCGTTTCCTGAAATCTGAAAATTCACATTTAAATTTTGAGGAAATAAAAGACGCGGAATAAAATCTCTTATCCTCAGAACTCCTTGAGGAAATTCAAGACCGTTTTTATAATGTCCGCCAGCGGACATTATTCCGCCACGTTGGAGAATTAACTATTAGATAAACTCTTTGCGATCTTTGCATCGTCACCATGTGGGTGTTGCGGTTAAAACAATGTTTGGTTTTTATTTCTGGTTTTTAGCAATTTGGCGATGACCACCGCAAGGGTGAACCAGCCGATCATGAAGAAGAGGCCACCGAATGGCGTGACCGGTCCAAAAAAGCGGGGTCCATCGAAGGCCAACGCATAGAGACTGCCGGAAAAAAGAAAAATCCCCGTGGTGAAAAAGATGCCCACTTTCTTCAATCTCTGCTGGCCCGGTTCCCCAAAATTCAGAACGAGGATGCCGACCAAAATGAGCGCCAATCCGTGATACCCCATGTATTGGGTGCCGGTTTGGAAGGTTGCGATTTTCTGTTCGGTCAGATGGTCCTTCAACGAATGAGCACCGAAAGCGCCGAGCAGGACGCTCAATCCGCCAAATCCCGCGCCTAATGAAATCCAGTTCATGATTTGTATTCCTCCGTATTCATCTGTGGTTTCATCCGGCCCCTCACCCAGCCCTCTCCCCTGACCAGGGGCGAGGGATTATTTTTGGCCTGCCTCCCCTTGGGTGCATCTGAGTGGAGAAGGGGTTTCCTCCTCTCCTCCATTGGAGAAGTACCCACAGGGCAACGGATTGAAGTGAGGAGGAATTTTTAGCTTTACCTTTGTGGTTTCTATGAGGCCTTGGCGGTAAAATTGGTTCATCCTGTCGATCCTGTCAAAATCTTTTCTCTGCTTATTGTTTTCTCTCACCCCACCATGTTGTAATTTCTAGCGCGGTAATCGACCCCGAACTCTTTTTTGACGATTTCTTCGCAGGCGGAATCATCGACGTTTTTCTGTTGCGTCACGATGGTCACCTGAACCTTTGGGATGTATTTTTTTGCCTCTTGAATGAAGATTTTGATCTTGTCGTAAATCCCGTTGCGGAACCCCGGCAATGGACGGCAAATTTCATCGTAGGCTTCAGAGGTATCGGTGTTTAAACTCACCGAAACTTCATCGACCAGCCCCTTTAGCTCCGGTAAAATATTTCGCTTGTTGATGACGTTGCCGTGGCCATTGGTGTTGAGGCGGACACGTCCTCCGGCTTGCTTGATTTTTTTTGCGACTTCCTTGATGACCTCCAGACGGAGAGTGGGTTCGCCGTACCCGCAGAATACCACCTCGTCATAGTTCGTCGGATCATCGATCGATTCCCAAACTTCTTGCGCCGTCGGTTCGCGGTCGAGCTTGAGGTTGTATCCCTGAACAACGGGACGGGTGAGGCGCGTACAGAACACGCAATCGTCGGTGCATCGTGTGGTCAGGTTGAGATAAAGCGAGTTGCGAATCTGGTAGGAAACCGTTCCCGTAGGGGCGTTTTTTCCGATTCCGAACAGTTCAAAAAAATTCAGTTCCGAGGTGCGTTGCAAATCATCGACCCGCAACCCGCGTATGTCCGCGATCAATTCAGCGGTGTGATTGACAAAAGCCGGTTCGTTGCGTTTTCCCCGTTTGGGAACGGGAGCGAGAAACGGGCAATCCGTTTCCACAAACAGCCGGTCGGCGGGAATGGTTTTCGCTACGGCTCGCAGTTCCTCGGATTTTTTGAACGTCACCGACCCGGAGAAGGAAATATAAAATCCCATTTCGAGGGCTTTGTCCGCCAGCCGCTGGTCGCCGGAGAAACAATGGAAAATGCCTGAGCGGGCCTTATCGTTTTTGCGGTAGAACTCGGATAAAATGGAGGCCATGTCCTGGTTGGCGTCCCGGCAATGGACGATGATGGGTTTGTCGAGTTCTCTTGCGAGTTCCAGTTGTTTTCTCAAGTGCTTCCGTTGAAGGTCTTGTGGGGAATAATTTTTGAAATAATCCAGACCGATCTCCCCCAACGCAACCATCTTCGGGTGGGCGAGGAGTTGTTTGAGGGCGGCATACGTACTGCCGTTGATCGATTTCACGTCGTGAGGGTGAATGCCCGCTGTGGCGTATATGAAATCGTGCCGTTCCGCCAGCTCAAGAGACCGTGCACTGCTTTCCACATCGCATCCGATGTTGAGGATATAGTCCACGCCATTATCCCGCGCCCGCTGGATCACCTCCTCGCGGTCGGCATCGTACTGTTCCATGTCGAGATGCGCGTGGGTATCAATTATCATCGAACGCGCACCCCCTGCGGAAGGTCATTGTCGAATCCCGCCAGAATGATTTTTCCATCAGCCGACCCCGCCAGGATCATTCCCTGAGATTCAATGCCCATCAGTTTTGCCGGTTTGAGGTTGGCGACCAGAACGATGGTCCGACCGATCAACTGATCGGGTTCGTAGGCTTCGGCGATTCCCGCCAGCACCTGCCGCGTTTCACTGCCGATATCCACTTTCAGTTTGATCAGTTTTTTGGACTTTTTAACTTTCTCTGCTTCCAGAATTTTTCCGGTTCGGAGATCGATCTTCATGAATTCGTCAATCGTGACTTGTTCCGTGGAAATTTCCTCTTTCTTTGCTGACGCCGTTTGCGGTTTTTCGGATTCCCCGGAACTTTGCACATCTTGGAGAATTTTCGCCGCTTCTTTATCTTCTATTCTGGGGAACAGTTGCGAACCGGATTGAATCCGGCTACCGGATTTAAGCCCTCCCCATTTCGCAATCGATTCCATTCCTTGTTCTTCAATCGGGGTATCGATTCCCAACTGTCGGATCATGGACTCAGCGCTTTGCGGCATGAAGGGGTAAATGAGAATGGCGATGGTTCTGAGGGACTCGGCGGAATTATACATCACGGTTTTGAGCCGCTCCTTTCCTTCGTTAGTTTTTGCCAGGGTCCACGGAGCGGTTTTTACGATGTACTGATTGGTGGCGTCTACCAGTTCCCAGATTTCAGTGAGGATTTTGTTGTAGGCGAGATCATCGTACAACGTTCTCACATTGGATACCGTCTCTAAAGCCTTGCCAGCAAGAGATTCGTCTTCCTCCCCACCGGAAGCCTAGCCGGATCAGGGATTGTCCCCTCAAAATATTTCTGGATCATATTGGTCGTGCGGTTCAGGAGATTCCCCAGATTGTTTGCCAGGTCGCTGTTGCGGCGACCGATAAGCGCCTTGTGGGAGAAATCGCCGTCCAGTCCAAAGGGAACTTCCCGCAGAAGGAAATAGCGGATGGTGTCGACGCCGAACTGGTCGATCAGAAAATTCGGTTCCACCACATTGCGCAGGGATTTGGACATTTTTTGTCCGTTCACCGTCCACCAGCCATGCGCGAATATATTTTTGGGCAAAGGCAGTCCCATCGATTTGAGCATGGTCGACCAATACACCGCGTGCGTGGTCAGAATGTCTTTTCCCACCAGATGATGATCCGTCGGCCAGAATCCGCAGGCCCGGATTTTATCAAGCGTTCCAAAGGTGGAAATGTAATTTATCAACGCGTCGAACCAGACATAAGTGACATAATTGTCATCAAAGGGCAGGGAGATGCCCCAGGGCAAGCGATCCTTTGGCCGGGAAATGCAAAGGTCTTCCAATGGTTTGCTTAGAAATCCAAGCACCTCGTTTTTTCGGGAAGCGGGTTGAATGAATTTTTCATTGTTCTTGATATGTTCGATCAGCCAGTCCTGATACTGGCCCATTTTAAAGAAGTAATTGCTTTCGTGGATCTTTTCCACCTTGCGTCCGCATTCCGGGCAATTGCCGTTGACGAGATCCTTTTCCGTCCAGAACCGTTCGTCGGGAGTGCAATACCAGCCCTCGTAACTGGCCTTGTAGATTTCCCCTTTATCGAAAAGCTGTTGCAGGATGTCCCGGACGATGACCTTGTGCCGTTCTTCCGTGGTGCGGATGAAATCGTCGTTGCAGATATTGAAGCGGACCCAAAGCTCCTTGAACCGGCAATTGAGCTTGTCAACCTGTTCCTGGGCAGAGACTCCCAGGTCTTTTGCCGCTTGATGCACTTTTTGTCCATGCTCGTCGGTTCCGGTGAGAAAAAATACCTCGTACCCTTCCAGCTTTTTATAGCGGGCGACCACATCGGCGGCGATGGTGGTGTAGGCGTGGCCGATATGGGGAACATCGTTAACGTAATAGATAGGGGTCGTGATGAAGAATTTTTTACCGTTTTTTTGCATTGGGTCGGATTCTATTTTTCAGGATTGAATTTGTAAAGTGCAACTGACCCCACTACGTGGGGAGGAAAAGCCCGCTACGCGGGAAGAAAAGTTGGGCTAACGTTTTGTTGATATCCTTTCCGTCGCCTTCATGCCCAGCAGGGGTACGCTACGCTCACGAGCCCTGAAATAACGTTCACGGCGTGAGCAAACTCGCCCTCCGCGGAGGAGCCAGCGTCACGCTGGCCAGCCCCCAGGCTGGGATTTACTTGGATTATTTGGGTTTCAGGAAATCTTTCAGTTCATCTAAGGGATAGGTCATCACACTTTCATCATCAAGACGGACGACGATATTTTGTTCAAGAATTTCGTTCTTCAGCACCTTGCCCGGCCCCTCCGGCGTTTCTATTCTGCTTCCCGGTTTCGGCAGGTCACGGATCAATTCCTTGTAAGTTCCATGTTCATATTGAAGGCAACACATCAGCCGTCCGCACACCCCGGAAATTTTACTGGGGTTGAGCGCAAGCCCCTGGTCCTTGGCCATACGAATCGTCACGGGGGTAAACTCATTGAGAAATGTCGAACAGCAAAGGGACTCCCCGCACACGCCATTTCCGCGGATGGCCCTGGCTTCATCGCGGACGCCCACCTGTTTCATTTCGATCCGGTGATGCAAATTCGAGGCAAGTTCCTTAATCAACTGGCGAAAATCAACACGCCCTTCGGCAGTGAAAAAGAACATCGTCTTGTTGGCGGCGGGTAAATGGACCACCCTGCTGAGATTCATCGGCAAGTTCAATTTGGCAATCATATCATTACAAAGGTTTTTGGCGCGCTTTTCCAGGGCCTCCCTTCTTTCCTCAGCTTGCAGATCATTTTTATTCGCCATCCGCAAAACTCTTGAATAGTTTCGGCATTCTTTCTTTGCAAAGTTGATGATTTTGTTGGAAGCGACAACGCCCATTTCCTGATTGTTACCTGATTCGACGATCACCGTCATGCCGACACTCAGCTTGAGTTTTCCGGGGTCAAACAGTTCGGACTTCCCCTTGTCGCGGACGCGGATTCCAATGAGGAACCGGGGACCGACGGTTTCTTGAGTGGACGTTGGGAGTTCCTGAATTAATGAGTTCATTTTAAATTCTTAATAAGGTAATCTCTATAAATTGATATTTTTTAGCTTTTGCAATCGCCAACCCCTTTGATTTAAGGGGTTGGCTCATGGCTCAAGTTGAATTTTTCGAGTCGCCCTTAAGCCGCTTCGCAAAATTGAATCAGCATATGGTCCAGAGAGAGTTGGAGATTTGCGTTGGCCATCAACGCCGATTTGGTTTGCAGGGCCGAATCGAACATGGCGAGCAGGGTTCTCGCCGATTTTTGTGCCGCCAGAGGCTTTAATCGGTGCAAAATGTCACGGTTAAGAATCTCGGTGTTTTTTCCCTGGGATTTGATGACCGCAAGATCGCGCAAAAGGTTCAGCATTTCGTCCAATACCGATTGGATTTTGTCGGATCGTTTGGCCCATTGTTTGGTCCATTTGAAGACCACATCCATGCGTTTGAAAGACGCCTGTTCCAGCAAATTCAATATTTCTTCCCGATATTTGTTGGTCGCCTCAAAATCCTCTTCCATTGCCCTGCTGATTCGGCCCATAGACCGCAATGCACGCAAATCCAATTCCTTTTCGGAAAATCCTTCTGCTTCGATTTGATCGGTTTGCCGCAGAATCTGCTTGACCAAATCGGCAGACAGGAGGTGGAACTTAACGCCCTGGCAACGCGAGATAATCGTGGGCAATAACTGGTACGGATTAGCCGAAATCAGAATGAGGATGGTGGAGGAAGGCGGTTCCTCAAGAGTTTTCAGCAAAGTATTGGCGGCTTGGGGGTTCATCGTTTCCGCGCCGTCGATAATCACTACTTTTATTTTTGCCTCATAGGGGAGGTAGGCCAGTTTTTTTTGCAGTTCCCGAACCTCTTCCACCTTTATAAAGGCATTCCTTCCCGCAGGCGAACTTTTCTCCGGTTCCAGAAGGAAGAAATCAGGGTGGATTCCCTGATCGATTTTTCTGCAGGAAGGGCAATCGCCGCAATTATCTTTTGGTCCGGAAACCTCACAATTCAAAGCCTTGGCAAACTCCACCGCCGTGAGTTTTTTCCCTATGCTTTCCTGACCGTAGAACAGATAAGCGTGCGACACGCTGTTGTTTACAAGCGCATTCTGGATGATCCGTTTGGGCTGATCCTGACCCAAAATCCGTTGGAATGACATGGCCTTGTATATGTTTCCATCTCTTTCATTTCCCTAAGGAGTGAAACAGGTGATTTCAAAGGTTGATAATCGATTAAAAAAGTCAAGAAGTTAGTATCTCCCCTCGGCGAAAGACGTTTTGCCATTTTTCAAAGGGACAGCCCTCTGTTGAGGGTAAAACATTAGACCTAGGATTTATCTTAATACAGCCATCAGGGAGTGTAAATGAAAAACATCTTTCCTGGTACGGGGTCCGTCTGGCCGAAGGAAGTTTTAATCCCACCAGTGGGCTTAATTCCCCTGGCTTGCAACGCGTTTTAAAGGAAAATTCTTGTCGGAAAACCCGTCCGCTTGCGGCAGGGTCGTTCATTGAGTTTCGATCCTCCGGAAAAGGGACTAAAATCCACTTAAAGTGAGGGTTGATATTGAAATTGGGTGAAGAATCTGGTATTAATCACACGCATTTTTGGTAGAATAGTAGAAAGCGTGTTTTTCCTTCAGTAATGAATCTAAAACCTGATAACTGGAAATCCCATGGCTGTTGCCGAAGAGACAAAAAGAAGTGTGCAAAGAAAGCGCAAGCCAAAGTTAATGGCGGTCATAAATGAAGCCTGCACCGGTTGCAGTGGGGCGCCAATTTGCATCACTGAATGTCCCATTGAAGATTGCATGTACGAGGTGGAAAACCCGGATGCGCCTATATTCAAAGTGGTTTATGTTGACCCGCTCTTGTGCATCGGTTGCAAGAAGTGCGTTACCAAGGGGCCCATGGACACGTTATTGGAGGGATGCCCCTGGGATGCTATCGAAATGATTCCTATTGAGGAATTCGAGGCAGATTATGGAGCCCTTCCTTATTGATGGTTCTTTTTCAGCCAACTCTTCCGATTGGTTCCCGCTAATATTCCCTAGGGGAAAACTTTTTTTGGACAAATATTATAGCTTGTTGTAAGATAGCCTCCTTTTTTCCTTGTCAGGCCGTTTTTTCCCAAAAAATTAATGAGTGAAAGCAACAACTTCCGTCAAGGCATGGGCATAGCTTTCAGGATGGGGACCGAAATGACGGTTGCCACATTACTAGGCGGAGGTATGGGGTATGGGGTGGATTATTTCTTCGGAACCAAACCCTGGGGAATTGTGGTAGGCGTAGTTTTTGGCGGAGCCGCCGGTATGCTCAACGTTTACCGGGCCGCTCAGGCCATGACCGAAGAGATTGAAAAGGCAGACAGGGATCAAAATAATTCATCGTCAAAGGATCAGGACGGAAAAAATTAAATATGGAAAACCCTCTACATCATTTTGAACTGCACCCCCTCGTGCATCTGAGCTTGATGGGATTTGATATATCCATCAACGAGGGGGTCGTTGCCATGTGGGTTGCGCTGGCTGTTGTGTTTGGATTATTCATGCTGGTAGTGAAAAATGGAGTTCGTCTTATTCCCGGGAAGCTTCAGAGTGTTTTAGAAATGGCCTTGGAGTTTGTCAGGGATATGGTGGAAGAGTTCATTGGCAAAGAAGAAGCCCCTAAATATTTCCCATTTATAGTGACGCTGTTCTTTTTTATTCTAGCCTGTAATCTGATCGGAATGATCCCAGGGTCCTACACTATTACCAGCCAACTCGTGGTAACGGGGACTTTTGCCGGCTTTATTTTTGTTATGACTCTATTTATTGGCTTTTCAAAGCATGGGTTAAAATTTCTGAGTATTCTTGTGCCGCCGGGGGTTCCCAAGGTCATGATCCCCGTTATGATTCCGATCGAGTTCATCAGCATGCTGGCTCGTCCTATATCACTTGCGGTGCGTTTGTTCGCCAACATGACGGCAGGGCATACCATTCTTTTTGTTTTGTTCAGCCTGTCTATGTCGGCATCCTTGATGGTAGGGTGGATGCCGTTTGGGTTTACCGTGATCATTAATGGATTGGAACTGGCGATTGCCTTTATTCAGGCGTACATTTTTACGATCCTGACTTGCGTATACATTGGAGATGTTATTCATCTTCATTAAACTGGTTGATACTTTTTTAAGGAGATAAAAGCATGGAATTAGGAGCGGCAGCATTAATTGGGATGGGTTTATGTGCGACTGGATTCGCCGGAGCCGCAATTGGGATTGGTCAAATTTTCTCCCAGACGATTGAAACGGTTGGCCGGCAACCCAATGCCGAAAGTCGAGTTGCTAAATATTGCTGGATCGGATTCGCATTAGTAGAGGCGATCGCTCTTTACGGGCTGGTCCTTGCTTTCATCATAATGGGAAATATCGGTTAATATTTTTAGTTTTATCTATCCCATGAATGACCACGGCAAAAAAAAGATTTTTATTAATAACCCCACCCTATACAACAAACTATAATGCCACAATTTGAGCAAATTGAAGTATTTCAGTCACTCATATTTTGGTCCGTGGTGTCTTTCGCTCTCCTCTTCTTTTTGCTGAAAAAATATGCTTTTCCGCCTATTTTGCAAGCTTTGGAAGACCGCGAGAATAAGATTCGTACCGAAATTGGCGATGCGGAAAAGCTCAAGCAAGAAGCACAGGAGCTTAAAGCCAATCTGGAGGCGGAACTGAAAAGCACCCACGAAAAGGCCAAGACCATCGTTCAGCTGGCGACCAGCGAGGCGAAAAAAATTCAAGAGAAAACCCTGGACGAGACTCGCGCTAAAAACAAGCAGATGCAAAATGAAATGGAACGGGAAATCGAAATATCCCGTAACAAGCTGATGGGAGAAGTCCGCGGATTTACTGCTGCATTGACCATTGCTTCGACGGAGAAGTTTTTGAAAAAGACAATGGATGACGCAGACCGGAAAAGACTGACCGAAGAATCCATCGAAGAAGTCATCAAGGAAATGCAACAGCGGCAGATGAACTGAGAATTGCAGGGCCTCGGGTTCTGTGAAAATAAAGAAATCGTTGGGAATCCATGATAGAAAATTTGATAGGTAAACGATATGCGGAGGCGCTCTCCCGCAGTGTCAAAGAGAACTCTCTGCTGAATCCTGTTTTGGAAAACCTGCAAGCATGCAAGAATATTTTTGCAACGCAGGATCAGTTGGTTCGGTTTTTCTCCCAACCTTCCATACCGTTGGAAAAGAAAAACAATATGGTCAGGGAATTATGCGACCGGCTCAACGTGGAACAGGTGGTCTGCAATCTGTTGGTACTGCTGTCGGAGAGGAAAAAGATCCTGTTTCTTGGAAAAATAGCCGAGTATTTTGAGAAGATCGTCGACCGAAGGTTGAATCAAGTCAGAGTTTCCGTCCGGTCGGCGCAAACGTTGAGCAACGAAAATATTGAGAGATTACGTTCAGCCTTAACCAAAATCTTGGGAAAAACGGTTTTGATCAATGTCCATGTTGATGAAGCCCTGATTGGCGGGATTCAACTGAAAATCGGAGACCAGGTCGCCGATGCAACTATCAAAAACCGTCTGACTCTATTAAAACAAAAATTGGAAAAAGAGGAGGTAGCCTAAGTGAGTTTGCGAGCCGATGAGATTAGTTCCCTGATTGAAAAACAGATCCAGGGGTTTGACGAGAGTATCGAGCTCAAAGAGACCGGCAGCGTGATTTCCGTTGGGGATGGTATTGCCCGTGTCTATGGATTGGAAAATGCGATGTCCGGCGAACTTTTGGAATTTCCCGGTGGCTTGACCGGCATGGTGCTGAACCTGGAAGAAGACAATGTGGGCGCCATTCTCCTTGGATTCGACAACAATATCAAGGAAGGGGATGAAGTCAAGCGTACAGGCAGAATCATGGAAGTTCCCATCGGGCCGGAGCTGGTCGGCAGGGTAGTGAATGCCTTGGGAGAGCCTATCGACGGCAGAGGTCCCATCAAGACCGAAAAGTTTGGACCCATTGAAAGGATCGCTCCCGGCGTGATCGACAGGAAGTCCGTGCACGAGCCATTGCAAACGGGGATCAAGGCCATTGATGGAATGATTCCTATTGGGCGCGGCCAGAGGGAATTGATCATCGGCGACCGGCAGACGGGTAAAACGGCGGTTGCGATTGACACCATCATCAACCAAAAGGGGCAAAACGTATTCTGTATTTATGTGGCGGTTGGTCAAAAACGCTCCACCGTCGCTCGCGTAGTGAAGACTCTGGAAGAACATGGTGCGATGAAATTCACCATTGTTGTTTCTGCATCCGCCAGCGAACCCGCCCCCATGCAGTTCATCGCGCCTTTCGCGGGTTGTGCGATGGGAGAATATTTTCGTGATAACGGACAACATTGCCTGATCGTTTATGATGATCTTTCCAAACAGGCCGCCGCTTACCGCCAATTATCCCTTTTGCTGAGGCGTCCTCCGGGACGGGAAGCTTATCCGGGAGACGTGTTCTTTCTCCATTCAAGATTGCTTGAGCGGTCCGCAAAAGTCAGTGACGAACTGGGCGCGGGTTCCATGACTGCCCTGCCCATCATTGAAACCCAGGCAGGCGACGTTTCGGCATATATTCCAACCAACGTAATTTCCATCACCGATGGGCAGATATTTTTGGAAACCGACCTGTTTTTCTCCGGTGTCCGGCCAGCGATCAACGTGGGCTTGTCGGTTTCCCGTGTTGGCGGCGCCGCCCAAATCAAGGCCATGAAACAGGTGGCAGGCCAGTTACGGCTTGACCTGGCGCAATACCGTGAAATGGCAGCGTTTGCCCAGTTCGGCAGTGACCTGGACACAGCAACCCAGGCGCAGTTATCTCGGGGCGAACGGTTGGTTGAGCTCCTCAAACAGGATCAGTATAAGCCGCTTTCCGTGGGCCGGCAGGTCATTGTGATTTTTTTAGGAGTGCGCGGGTTGTTGGAAGATATTGCACTGAAAGATGTTAAGAGATTTGAAAGCGGTTTGTTGAATTTCATAGAAGAAAAGTATCCCGATCTCATCAGCGGTATCGAAACAGATAAGAAGCTGGATGACGCAAAGGAAACCAAGATGAAGGAAATCATTCAGGAATACAAGGGACTGTTCTAAACTCAAGCCATGCCAAACTTAAAAGACATCAAACGAAGAATCCAGAGTGTCAAGAACACCGAGCAGATTACCAAGGCCATGAAGCTGGTTGCCGCCTCCAAATTGCGCAAGGCCCAAAAAGCCATCCAGGATGCACGGCCTTATGCCCTGGAAATGAGGGATATGTTGAATCACATCTCTGCACGGTGCAATCCAGACCTGCACGCGCTCCTCGATCAACGCGATGGAGACAATGTCGTGGTATTGGTGGTGACTGCGGACAAAGGCCTGTGTGGTGGGTTCAATGGCAATATAATTCGCCGGGCGGTGAAAGTCATCGAGGAAAATCAGAATAAGAATTTGAGTCTGATTCTGGCCGGAAAAAAGGGAAAAGATTATTTTCGTCATAGGCCCCATAAAATCACCCATGAATTCATGGACTGGACCCGTGATTTCAATTACGCCAAGGCCATGGAGATCGGCGACCTTCTTTCTGAATTGTATATTGGTAAAACCGTCGATAAAATTATCATGATTTACAACGAGTTCAAGTCGGTCATGCAACAGGAAGTGGTCGTAGAACAACTCTTGCCTGTCGTTCCCGAATCTCTGGACAAGGAAGAAACGAAGAATTTGGTGGAATATATTTACGAGCCCGATGAAGAGAGCATTCTGGATACTCTATTGAAACGGCACATGACAGTGCAAGTGTACCGGGCGTTTCTGGAGTCTGGCGCGAGTGAGCAGGGAGCCCGGATGACGGCGATGGATAATGCCTCGCGGAATGCCGGCGAGATGATCAACGGCCTGAGTTTGACGTATAACAAAGCGCGACAGGCATATATCACCAAAGAATTGATTGAAATTGTAAACGGAGCCGAAGCCCTAAAGGCCTGATGCCGGAAAATTTAAGAATCGTGGAGGAAGGATCGCAATGAGCGAAAAAAATATTGGAAAAATTTCCCAGATAATGGGTCCCGTTGTGGATATCAATTTTGTGGGCGGGGAACTGCCTGCTTTATACAACGCAATCAACATCAAAAACCCCGAAGAAGGGGAGGAAGAAATTGTTTGCGAAGTTGCCCTGCATCTTGGAAATGACATCGTTCGCACTGTTGCCATGCACCCGACGGATGGATTGGTCCGCGGAATGGATGCGGAAGATACCGGCGCTCCCATCACCGTTCCCGTTGGAGAGGAAGTCCTGGGGCGCATTTTGAACGTGGTAGGCCGTCCTGTAGATAAAAAACCTCCGGTAAAAACCAAAGATAGATGGAGTATTCATCGCGACGCCCCTCCTTTTGAGGATCAGGACACCAGCATGGAAATGCTGGAAACTGGTATCAAAGTCATTGATCTCCTGGAACCCTATCTTAAAGGTGGAAAAACCGGACTGTTCGGTGGAGCGGGCGTAGGCAAGACCGTTCTCATCATGGAGTTGATCCGTAATATCGGCGCCGAGCACGGTGGGTATTCGGTTTTCGCCGGAGTGGGAGAAAGAACCCGCGAAGGCAACGATCTTTATCATGAGATGGTGGAATCCAAAGTTATCGACAAGACCGCTCTGATTTATGGACAGATGACGGAGCCTCCCGGCGCTCGAATGCGTGTCGGGTTGACCGGACTGACGATGGCCGAATATTTCCGCGATGTCGGCGGAAAAGACGTTCTTCTTTTCATCGATAATATTTTCCGTTTCTCCCAGGCGGGAATGGAAGTGTCTGCTCTTCTGGGGCGCATTCCCTCCGCAGTTGGTTATCAACCGACCCTGGCGACCGAAATGGGCAACTTGCAGGAACGCATCACCTCCACCAAAAAAGGTTCCATCACGTCTGTTCAGGCAGTTTATGTGCCTGCCGATGACTTGACCGACCCGGCTCCGGCGACGACGTTTGCGCATCTCGACGCCACCACCGTTTTGAACCGGCGTATCTCCGAGTTGGGAATCTATCCCGCTGTTGATCCCTTGGATTCCACTTCCCGCATCCTCAATTCGGAAATTTTAGGGGAAGATCATTACAACGTGGCACGCGGTGTTCAGAAAGTTCTGCAACGGTATAAAGATCTGCAGGACATCATTGCGATTCTGGGTATGGATGAGTTGTCGGAAGAAGATAAAGCGACCGTCATGCGTGCTCGAAAAATTCAGAAATATCTTTCTCAACCTTTTTTCGTTGCCGAAGTTTTTACCGGTACCCCTGGTAAATATGTAAAAGTGAAAGACACCATAGAAGGATTCAATGAAATCCTGGAAGGCCGGATGGATAATGTATCCGAACAGGCTTTTTACATGGTAGGCAGCATTGAAGAAGTCCTCGAAAAAGAAAAGAAACTACAGACAAAATAAATTTATGGCTGATTATCTAAAGTTGAGTCTTGTGACCCCTGAAAAACAGGTCGTCAATGAAGAGGTCGAGCAGGTCAACGTTCCCGGTTCGGAAGGCGACCTTGGAATCCTGTACGACCACGCATCGCTCATCACCAACCTGCGCCCCGGAAACTTGTCCTATGAAAAGGATAACGTAACCACTGAACTAATCGTGAGCCAAGGGTATATGGAAGTGACTGACAACCGGGTGATTATTTTAGCAGAATCGGCTGAATTTCTCCAGGAGGTGGACCGGGAGCGGGCGGAAAAGGCAAAATCCAAGGCCGAATCCATTCTCGGCAAAGCAGACCTCGGTGAGGAGGAGTTCCAGGAAGCCCAGGACGACCTGTTTCGCGCCATCGCCCGCCTGGAATATACTGAATCTAAATAAACATCCCCATCATTAAACCCGAGTTGCCTGTATGGGCGTTATTTAAATTTTTGCAAAACGTCTCTTAAATATTGCCCGGTGTAGGAATTTTTGTTTCTACTCACCTGTTCCGGCGTTCCTTCCGCGAGAACCTGTCCCCCATTGTCTCCCCCCTCGGGTCCCAAATCAATGATATGATCCGCCGTTTTGATGACATCCAGATTGTGCTCAATGACGAGAACGGTGTTGCCTGCGTCCACAAGTTTGGTCAGGACGGCAAGAAGCTGTTCGATGTCGGCAAAATGCAGGCCCGTCGTTGGTTCATCGAGAATATAGAAAGTTTGGCCCGTACTGCGTTTGCTCAACTCCTTGGAGAGCTTGATTCTCTGGGCTTCTCCGCCGGACAGCGTGGTCGCCTGCTGGCCCAGATGGATGTAGCCGAGCCCCACTTCGGCCAAGGTTCCCAGTTTTGATTTGATGGAAGGGATATTCTTGAAAAACACATTTCCTTCCTCAACCGTCATTTCCAGCACTCCCGCTATTGATTTCCCTTTATAAAGAATTTCCAAAGTTTCCCGATTGAAACGTTTGCCCGAACAGACTTCACAGGTAACGAACACATCGGGCAGGAAATGCATTTCGATTTTCAGCACACCGTCTCCCTGGCAGGCTTCACAGCGGCCTCCCTTCACATTAAAGCTGAAGCGTCCGGGTTTGTAGCCGCGGACCCTCGCGTCGGGAACCTGACTGAACAGTTCGCGAATGAGTGTGAAGACGCCGGTGTAGGTGGCGGGATTGGACCGGGGGGTCCTGCCGA
>JADFGI010000368.1 GCA_022567815.1 Nitrospinota bacterium | reverse complement strand
ATTGGCTGGGCATTTTGTTCGGTGTTGTTGCCGCATTTTGCGCAACTCAGTATGTTTCTGAACGGGAGAAGTTAAAGACGATGATGGCAACCCTTGGCTCAGCAAGTTTTTTTGTATTTGCCGCGCATCAACCATTTTTAATGGTATTGAAAAAAATTATCTACAAAATTCTTTCTCCCAATAATGATTTATTGGTTTTGTTTTTATATTTTGCCATTCCAGTCGTTGTAATCGTCGTTTGTCTTTATACCTATAAATACCTCGCCAGATATATGCCTTTTTTAGCTAGTATTTTATCGGGAGGTAGAGTTCAACCGCCTGAACCGGTCATGAGATCTGGTTTTGCCTCGGTGATTTCGAGTGAATCTGGTAGAAAGCTTTAGAAAATTGAAAATGTGGAAAACGGTCTCTTGGGGTTATTGGCTTATTTAACCCTGATCGGTTGCACTTTTCGCTATTTTATGAAATTGAAAGATCTTCGAGGAATGCTCTTTATTTTTGTTTTTTTTAGCGCGGGATTTGTTGATCATAATTGTTGTACAACAAAACTTTTGTAGTGCTTCTTGGAATCTTTGGAGCACTCGCATATCTGGAAAACTCTAAAGTGTATTTCACCTAACCCCTCGCAAACTACCCACGGTGTAATGAAATCCAATAACCACAAAGGCAAAATCCTTCACTTGATTACCAACCTGGGAACGGGCGGAGCGGAAATGATGCTATTTAAAATCCTTTCCGGTATGGATCGAGAAAAATATGGTTCAGAGGTAGTTTCACTGGCGAATATTGGTTCAGTCGGTCAAAAGATTCAGAATCTGGGCATACCGGCATATAAAATAGGCATGCACATAGGGCGCCCGGATCCCTTGTCAATCTGGCGGTTTATCCACTTGGTAAGAAAATTAAAACCTAGATTGATCCAGGGTTGGATGTATCATGGGAACCTTGCCGCTCAATTCGTAAACTCATTCTTGCCAAAACCCGTTCCTGTTATATGGAATATCCGTCATTCCATTCATGATTTGGCGTACGAAAAATGGATGACCGTTGGGGTGATCCGTCTTTGTGCAAAACTGTCGCGGAAACCCGCGTTCATTCTTTACAATTCTAACGTCAGCGCCGATCAACACGAGGCTCTAGGTTATGTGGCGGACAACCGATTGATGATCCCGAACGGTTTCGACACGGACCTTTTTACCCCGTCGGAAGAGGCAAAATCTGCTATTTATACGGAATTGCGGATTCCTCTCTCTTCTGCCCTAATAGGCTTGATTGGTCGATATCATCCCATGAAGGATCATGCCAATTTTATTCGCGCCGCAGGCCATCTTTCCAAGTCTCATGAAGATGTACATTTTCTTCTCGCTGGAAAAAATGTGGATACTGAAAACAAGGAATTGATGAATTTAATAAATGAACAGAATCTTTCCAGCAAAGTTCACCTCCTCGGTGAGCGCGATGATGTCAACCGGTTGATGGCGAGTCTGGACATTGCTTCATCCTCTTCTTATTTTGGGGAGGGATTCCCAAACGTTATTGGCGAGGCAATGGCCTGCGGGGTGCCATGTGTGGTGACGGATGTGGGTGACAGCGGCGCGGTAGTCGGAGATACGGGCAGGGTAGTCCCTCCCAGGGATCCCGTTATGATGGCATCCGCCTGGCAAAATATTTTGGATCTGGGGTTTCAGGGAAGAAAAGATTTGGGAATGAAAGCCAGAGAGCGGGTGATAAACAATTTTTCGATTAAAGCCATTGTGTCAGAGTACGAAAATCTTTATTCAAAGTTTTTATAAACCAGCCCATGAAATGTTCCAAGAAATCCATTGGCGTCGGGTTGACTGTCTCCGGAGGGATATTATTAGTCATAACCTTTCTGGGGTATTGGTCTGTAGCCGGAAACTATAAAGACTTCCCGCCACGAAATTGGGAAAGTTTTGATCCGGATTTGGCCCAAAATTCCCCCGACCTTGATTCCCTTTTTAGGGTTGCGAATGAGAGGGCCCACCGGTCATTAAAAGACCTGGAACCTGGAGAAGCGATGAAGGTTCTTTATGAAACAGTGATCGCCCGCTTCACGCATGGAAATCAGGCAAATTATAATTTATTCAGTAACTGGATTTTGTGGGGCTTGGGGAAAATTCATCCGGCCTTCTCAGTAATAAATGATCCTGACGCTTTATTAAAAAATGGACATTCCGGGCTTTGTAGTCAAACATCCTATGTCCTGCTACGATTGGCCCAGAAAGCCGGGATTCGCCCACGTCATGTAGGCCTTTATGGGCATGTTGTCATGGAAGCCTGGTATGACGGAGACTGGCACTTTTATGATCCTGACCTGGAAGTCCCCTCGAAATTCGGAGAGAAACCCGTTTTAAGTGTTGCGGCATTGTCTGAAGATGAAAACCTGGCTGCTCAGGCTTATGCAGGGCGGGGGGATGAAGAATACGTCAAGGAAATCGCGGGGATTTTCGCCAGTCGCGAAAATAATACCTTTATGAGTTATCCAGTGGGTTCTATGTTTGAATGGAAAACTCAGGTATTGTCCTTGTTTGAAAAGGCGGCGCAAATTTTGAAATTTGTTATCCCCGCGTTATTAATATTGCCGGGGGTGATCTTATTATCCATTTCAGATAAGGGGAAAGCCTGATGTGCGGTATTGCCGGAATATGGAGCGCAGGACAGGGTTCGGTTTCCCTGGAGCCCGCATTGAAAAAAATGGCGGATGCTATACGTCACCGCGGACCGGACGATCAAGGCATTTGGGTCGATTCCCAAGCGGGAATGGGACTGGCACACCGCCGTCTTTCTATTCTTGATTTATCCCCTCAGGGGCATCAGCCCATGATTTGCGCCAATGGGCGCTTTGTCATTGCTTTTAATGGCGAGGTATACAATTTTGAGAGCTTACGCAGGGAACTTGACTCTTTGGGAGGAGATACCGGGCATAAAAACCGGTGGCGCGGGCATTCGGATACGGAGGTGATCCTGGCGGCTATTGAACAATGGGGGATTGAGGACGCGGTCAAGAAATTTATAGGCATGTTTGCCTTTGCCTTGTGGGATAGAAAGGAGCAGGTGCTTACCCTGGTTCGCGATCGCTTGGGTATCAAGCCATTATTTTACGGATGGCAGGGAAACTCCTTTCTATTTGGGTCGGAGCTAAAAGCCATCAGGGAAAACCCGGGGTTTAGGAGGGAGATCGACCCCAACTCGGTGGCGTTGTTAATGCGTCCAAAATATATTCCTGCGCCATATTCCATTTACAAGGGAA
>JADFGI010000367.1 GCA_022567815.1 Nitrospinota bacterium | reverse complement strand
GGGCTCAAAGTCCCAGGCAACTGTTCGGGTTTATTAAAGAGAGGGCATGACGACCCACGCTAACCCACGGGCTTACAATCCCAAGGGGGAAACGGTCTGCCAGGCCCCGAAAACATTCTGTGGACCCTGTGGAAAACCGCGTTTTTCGGTTTTCCACGGGGTCCACAGATTCAACTTCTACAACAAATCTGGCTAATTGCAAAGATACAAGGGGGATTTTCCTGTGAACTCTTTGCTATCAAAAACCAATGGCATTGACTTATAATTATTTTCTTTAATAAAAACCTTCTTATGCAAAGGTCTCGGCCAGGATGGGCAGTCACAAACAGACTGGGGGCCAATTATGAGACTTCGGATTATTTCAAAGCAGATATGGACTCGACAACACCGTCCCAAAAAGAAAAACGGGCATCGATGGCACTGCAGGCGACATCGAACGCTTCCTGCCATTTTTGGTCATCGTCTTCACAGAGATTTTTAAGGAGTTTCCTGCCCATAGGGGCATGTTCAGTTTCGTCCAGCAGGATGTGGCGTTTTAAATAAAGCTGAAATGAGGCGCAGGATATCCCGTGGGTCTTTTCCAACTCGTCCAGAACTTTCTGGAACATAGTTGGGATGATCTCTTCGCGTCCGAAAAGAAAAACCGCCGCGACCTGGTGCTTTGATTTGTAGGAAAATTCCACGGTGCTTTGCACGAAATTTTTTATTGATTCTGGAATCGGTAAAGGCCTCAAGGCGTTTTTAGGTGTTGACCCCCATCCTGTTCTCAGCGCGTGCAGGAAATCCAGAATATGTTTTGTGTCCGCACCGACTTCCTTCATGGCCTCCAGATAAAGGTCAAAGTGGCTCATATAACAACCTTGCCGAACTTCGTCTGTTTCTTCCGCCAGAACAATTTCATTAACAAAACGGGCTGAAAAAGTATCCTCTAATGGGAACCAGGGTGTCTGCACGCAGGTGATTTGCTTTTGCAGGGATTTGAGCAAGGTCATGAAATCCCACACCGCAAAAACATGGGATCCCATGAATACCTTCAAGGACTCAAGATCCTTCACCAGAGAATAAACCGAATGGTCTAAAAGAGTTTTTTGTCTGGGGCGAATCTGATTTAAAAATTGATCGATGGAATTCATTACCTTTTCCCGGAAACCTGACATCGGTCCAAGCCTTCCGATGATAGTCGGACCGACATTTATGTTTTAGATTTATCTGTAAAATCGATAGTATCATATCATCGGTGATTCCAATTTTTTTCAATTCAGAGAGAATCGATCCAATCAATGGCGTTGTTGAGGCGGGCTAATGTTGTTTTTTTTCCGAGGAGGAGGACTACTTCGTAGATGCCGGGACTTTCCTTTTTCCCGGTCAAAGCGATGCGTACGGGCTGGGCCAGCTTGCCGAGCTTGATGCCTTCCTGCTCGATGATTTCTTTGAAAGTAGTTTCTAAGGTGGGTTCGGAAAAATCCTTTAAATTCGCCAGCTTGGAAACCAGCAATTGCAATAGAGGTTTGGTTTCGGGAGTCAAAAATTTCGCACGGGCTTTTTCATCAAACTTCAAACCTGCGCTAACTGAGGGAGGGTGGCCTTTTATTTTAATTTCATGTAGGGGCACATTTATATTCACATCTTTCGTCCCAGAGCCGATTGATCCCCCATCAACTGTCCAAACGCAGAAATAAAACTCCGCTTTATGCGCCATCTCCACCAGGGTCTGAGCCCGCTGATTGAGCGAAGGAATGGGACGGGCAATCTCCTCTATGCTCAATCCGTGACCCTCGGAAAGAACTCCTTGCTTGACGAGAATCGGTTCCCAATGCGGGGCCAACTCCAGGGGCGGGGTGTTTTTGATGTATTCCTGATTGATCCACAGGAGTTTTTCAGGATTGAACACCGCCGCCGAGGTGGTGATATTTTCCAGCGAGAAATGCTGGATCAACTCCTCTCTGGTAAATATTTCCTGATCCCCGTGAGACCAGCCGAGGCGCACCAGATAATTGATCAGCGCACCGGGAAGGTACCCCATGTCGCGGTAGGCGAGGACCGAAGTCGCCCCATGCCGTTTACTGAGCCGGGATTTATCCGCTCCAAGTATCATGGAAATATGCGCGAATTTCGGTTGGGGAACCTCCAGCGCCTCGTAAAGAAGCGCCTGCCGGGGCGTGTTGGACAGATGATCGTCTCCCCTTATCACATGCGTGATGCCCATATCCGCGTCATCGATCACCACCACGAAGTTGTAAGTGGGCGTGCCGTCTGTCCTCTGGATGATGAGGTCGTCCATCTCCTGATTGTCAAAGGCGATCTGGCCGCGTAGCAGGTCATGAATCGTGACCGTCCCATCTAAAGGGGACTTGAAGCGAATGACGAAAGGAATGCCCTCCGGTTGATCGTCACGGTTTCGGCAGGTGCCATCGTATTTCGGCTTCAAGCCTTTTTTTTGCGCTTCCTGTCGCCGCCTGTCCAGGTCTTCAGGAGTGCAGTAACAACGATAGGCTTTTCCTGCCCGGAGCAGGAATTCGACTTTTTCCTTATAAAGTTCCTGCCGCTCCATTTGCCGATGGGGACCCTCATCCCAATCCAGCCCAAGCCATTGCATGGCGTCCAGGATTTCCTCAATCGATTCATCTGTCGAACGGGAGACATCTGTGTCTTCAATGCGCAGGATGAATTTGCCGCCATGATGCCGGGCGAACAGCCAGTTGTAAAGGGCCGTCCTCAGACCTCCCACATGGAGGTTTCCCGTAGGGCTGGGCGCAAATCTTACTCTAACTGGCACTGGCATGATGAATTGGTTAACGCGATTGCAAGTCGAATGACATTGGGCTGAAATTAACACATGATGTCAACGGATCGGAATGCTGGGGAAGGGGCGTAAATGGGCCGGGTTCGGCATGAGGCCTGTCCCGTTTGCGGTGGCACGCCGGTGGCGCCTGCAATTACGGTTGAGGACCGGACTGTCCTGCACGAGTCGTTCGAGATTTGGAGCTGTCCGGTCTGCACCTGCCGCTTCACACAGGATGCGCCCGATGAGGCGGAGATTGGGGCCGCCTACGATTCAGCCGGCTACATTTCCCACAGCGACACGGCAAAGGGGGCCGTTAACCGGCTTTACCACCTGGCGCGCCAGCTCAGCCTAGTTGCGAAGCGCAGATTGATCCGTCGGCTGTCCGGCCGCAAATCTGGCCGCCTGCTCGATGTGGGCAGTGGACGGGGGCATTTTCTGGAGGCGATGCGCAAGGGGGGCTGGACCGTGAGAGGCATCGAAGCCGACAGTGCTGTGCGGG
>JADFGI010000366.1 GCA_022567815.1 Nitrospinota bacterium | reverse complement strand
AACCAAATAATGATATCATCGATTTAAAATTTCCTTAATGCTTTGTGTGAAAAGTTCGGTTTCCATAGACAGCTTTAATAATTTTAAATTACCATACGCGGAAATCGACGATGAATTTGCCAACAAACCCCATTACATTAATTGCATTCAAAACATTCTGTGAAATTACTCGTAAACGCTATCAACAAAAAACCTCTTAACTAGTTATGCACACAAATAATTATGTTCTTTTGATGGATAGCTATTTAGTTTTTTTTGCATTCAGTCTGGCTTTGGCGCTACTGATTTTGGGTCAAAGACCCCATTTAAGTTCAGTAAGGAAAAATTTTCAATGGATCCTTCGGCTTGACCAAATAAGTCTCAACGCCTACCGGATCATTCTTGCCCTTTCCGCTTTTTTCTTTATTTTATGGACCTTGGCTTTTTGGGCAAAACATTATTCCTTTAATTTGGACTTCATCGATTCGGGGATATACAGCAACATTGTATTTAACTCGAGTCAGGGGCAATGGTTTTATTCCTCTTTTCATAAGGCGAATGCAATGGGGGAACACTTTTCCCCCATCATGATGGTTTTTGTCCCATTCTTTTGGATCCATCCAAGTATTCTTTGGTTATTGACAGCGCAAACCGCCGCATTTGCTGTATGTCCCGTCATTTTATTTTTTATTTGCAGAGAGGTTTTAAAAAATGAAAAGTTAGCGGGCCAGGTCGCCTTGGGGGCGACTGTGCTGTGGTTTGCTTTTCCCTCCCTAACCAATGCCGTTATTTCGGGGATTCATCCCTCCACTCTGTCTCCTCCTTTTATATTGCTCGGGTTTTTGACGCTCATCAGGAACCAGATGAAAATATTTTGGGCAATTATGATCACCTTGCTATTATTCAAGGAGAATCTGGCCTTGATTTGGATTTCCTTCGGTTTATATTCCCTTTTGGTTTTGAAACGAAAATCGCTGGGGATTACTCTCATTCTATTCGGAGGATTATGGGGAATCGCGGTCACTAAGTGGGTCATTCCATTTTTTGGAGGTGCAGATATGCACCAACTCAGCAGGCTAGGTCCCACTCATTTTCTTTTTCTAAAGTTGAAATATTTAATTTTCTATTTATTTCTACCTCTGGGATTTCTTTCCCTCGCAAACTGGCGTGCGTTTCTGATGATTTGGCCTCCTATATTTCTCAACCTTTTGGTTCAATACACAAACCAATTTCAAGGTAAAAACCATTATGACGATGTCATCGTCCCGCTTTTGTTTCTTACTGCAATTTCAGGTATCATGTCTATCAAAAAATGGCCCCAAGTGAGAAATCTGAAGTTGTTGAAAGCAAGATTTTTAATGTGTTGGTTTATTGTTCCCCTCATGTTTGCCTTGTTGTACCCTACGGGACTTTTGATAAAATATTTTCCAAACAAAACGCATCTGGTCATTGCTCAAGAGTTGCAGTCGGTGCATCATCGCTGGCCCGGGAAAAAAATCCATATGGATCATATGTTGAAATCCAAATTGAACAACCGCGAAAATTTTAAAAGTCTGATCTTGAACTGGAAAGGCTGGAAGTTTGATTCCGGCGACTTGGTGATTCTGGTCCCGGCTCTAAAAGAAAATAATGCAAATCGGTTATATAAAATAAACGATTACGCCGGAACCCTTCAATTCTTTGAAAACAATTTGGGAAGTAAGTTTAAACGCATCGACGGATCTTTTCATTTTCTCAAAATTTACGAAGTCCTCTGAAAACAATTTCATCCAATTGAGTATTAAAAAGATTCATAATGGGTTAAATAGTTGGGATAAGCCTTAAGATGTTGTCATGCACGTAAAAAAATTGTTTGCGGATTGGGAATTTAACTCGCCAGTGGGATTAAACTGAGCCCAACCTTGTACAAGAACCGTTGTGGATGGTATTATGAGAATTACTTTAAAATCAATGCTAATTTAACAGGCCACCGAAAAAGTCCCTAACGATTTTCGATAAATCTTCTACCTCTTTAAATTAATTTTATTGGAGGGCCACAGATGATATTTGACCGTAACAGACTTTCCATTAAATTGTCCATTTTAACGACTTTGCTTGGTTTTTCCTTTTTACTTTGCTCATTGGCCCTGGCAACTCCCGCAGATCAACTAGAGAGTGATGAAGGAAATTGGGTATACATAAATGATGAAAGTGTTATTGACGCCCCCCTCTCCATCGTGGTGGATCATTTCAAGGATGTCAAAAAAGTGGACTCCATGATTCCCGGATTGAAAATAAAAAAAATCTTAAAACAAATTTCAGATAGTGAGCGAATCGATTACGATCATTATGAATTGCCGTGGCCCTTTAAAGACCGGTACATGATATACCGCGCCAGGGAGAAAATTATTGCCGGACGGAAAATCCTCCTCACTATTAACCCTTTAGATAACCACCCGTTCGAGGATAAGAGTAAAGTCGCTATTAGAATAAAAGAAAGCAGTTTTTTGCTAGAATCTCTGCCTGAGGATGAAACGAAAACCAGGGTCATTGTTAAATTGACGCTGGACCCCGGTGGTTTTCTGCCGGTCTGGCTCATCAACCTAAACGCAAAAAACTGGTCAAAAGATTTATTTCAAAATTTGCGAAAAAATATCAGAAGAGAAATTGCCAAACAAAAAATTTCACGGATAAATATAGCGAGGAACGCAAATACGGGCCCATCTTCCACTTTTTAAGAGCGTTCTCGGATAAAAATATTGCCTTTGGGCTCTAACAATTTATTTGCAAGCAACCCATTTCAATGGAAAAGCTGGATTTCATTCGTGTCAATTATCCTCAACCCCATCTTGGGCGAAGGGAGAAAATTTTAAAAAAGTATCCAGAGGTAAAAAAACTTTTTGGGCACACTCCTTCGACGGCAATATGGACCGTTGGAATTGTAGCGTTGCAATTTTCAATCGCCATCGCCCTTCAGAATACCGCATGGTGGATTGTTCTTCTGACGGCCTGGGGGGTTGGCGCATTTTGTGAACATGCTCTATTCGTCATCATCCACGAATGCACGCACAACCTAGTTTTTAAGCGACCCTCATGGAACAAGACTCTCGGGATCGCCGCCAATCTTCCAGGATTTTTTCCCGCCGCCATCGGCTTTCGCAATTACCATTTACTGCATCATCGGGATCTTGCGGAACCAGGTTGGGATGCCGACATTCCAGGACCAAAAGAAGCCGCTTGGGTGGGAAACAGCGCCTTCCGCAAAGCCCTCAGTTTATTTTTCTTCAGCGCGGTTCAGGGAATCATCCGGCCCGCCCGTTTAAAAAAAATTAATCTGCTGG
>JADFGI010000365.1 GCA_022567815.1 Nitrospinota bacterium | reverse complement strand
CGGCAAGCGCAACCACGACACCGATATGTTTAAAGATAAAGTGGGCGAAGTCCCGCTGGGCGGATTTTTCTGCAATGGGGAGATCGGTCCCGTTGGGAAAACCACTTTCCTGCATGGGTACACCAGCTCCTTTGGAATTTTTCGCCCCCAACCGGGTAACGCTGGAAAATAGACCGGGGCCAGCGTGACGCTGGACCCAACCAGCCTGGGGGCTGGTCCCAGTATTAACGTTCTATGAGTTTGTGGCTGACGAAATCTTACGCAGTGCTGAGTTTTTTAAGGGCTCGTGAGCGGTGCGAACGTCAGCCCTCCTGCGTAGCAGGCTTCTCTTCTCCGTGTAACGGAGCGTAGCAGGCTTATCTTCTCCGTGTAACGGAGCGTGGTATGATCGATAAATATGGAATCCTCTGGCTCCCAAAGTTATCTGGCTTTATTGAAAACCAATCGTCCCTTCCGCAACCTCTGGTATGGCCAGGTGATCTCGGAGCTTGGCGACTGGCTGAACACCATCGCAATTTATTCCCTGATTCTCCAACTAAGCGGTTCCGGTATGGCCATAGCCACGGCGATGATGGCCAAACTACTGCCCATCTTTTTCGTGAGTCCAATTGCGGGCGTCATCATCGACCGCACCAGCAGAAAAAAAGTCATGATAGCCAGCGATATTCTGCGGTTTATTATCGTATTAGGCTTCCTGCTGGTGGACGATGAGGGAGACCTTTGGCTGGTTTACACTTTGGTTGTCCTGGAAATTTCCATGGCAGGATTTTTTGAACCGGCCCGTAGCGCCATCATACCATCCCTCATCGCGCGAAAAGACCTGGTGACGGCCAATGCCCTCAGCGGGTCCACCTGGTCGATCATGCTTGCCTTTGGGGCGGCATTGGGAGGCTTGGTGGTGAGTTTGTTTGGAATCCGGACCGCGTTCATTCTGGACGCCTTCACCTTCCTGCTTTCCGCCTGGTTCATTTCCCGCATTCCCATAAAGCTGGAAAAATCCTATGCCCAACGGAAAAACCAGGAGCAGGGAGGTTATAAAAATTTTATCGAGGGAATGCGCTATCTTTTTGCCGAGCCCATTATTCTTGGTCTTTCCCTTTTAAAAACGGGACTGGCCATTTCCGGCGGCATCATGACCTTGATCCCCCTGTACGCCCACCAACTGCTGGCCAACCCGTCCGCCATTTCCCTGGGTATCGGCGTCATGTATTCCGCCCGTGGAGTGGGGGCCGCCATCGGCCCTGTTCTGGTCAGAAAAATTTTTGGCGATTCCCCGCGCGTGTTGAAGACCGCCATTAGCGCGGGATTTTTTCTTGGAGCCGTCTCTTATGCGTTCATGATCCAATCAGATTCCGTGCTTGGTGCTTCGGTGTGTATCGGATTAGCCACTTTGTTCGGATCGATCATCTGGGTGTACAGTTCCGCTTTGATTCATATGGAGGCAAAGGAGGAATTCCTGGGACGCATTTTCAGCACAGAATTGGGAATCCTGACGTTGGTGATGGGAATCAGCAATTGGGCCGTAGGGTTTGCCGTGGATCATCTGGCGCTGTCCCTGGAAACCGTGGTCTTTTGGATGGCCGGTCTCCTTGTGGTTCCTGGAATCCTGTGGATCGGTTTCCTTCTGTTCGTTGATCGCCAATTCAAGCGGGGAAAGAGCGTGGGGACCTTCCAGCGTGACCAGCCTGGGGGCTGGCCCCAGTATTAACGTTCTATGAGTTTGTGGCTGACGAAAACTTACGCAGTGCTGAGTTTTTCGTCCTGATATTTTTCCAAGAGTTTTCGGGGCTGGTGTACCCCTCCGGGGCATAAAGGCAACGGAAAGGATATCACAAGCGAAGCGAGCGTAGCCCACTTTCTCCCCCTGAATGGCGGGGCCTGCGTAGCAGGCTTCTCCTCCAGCGGTACGCTGGTCAGTCCTTGATAAAATGATCGGCCAGCGAAATGCCAATATCGAAATGACGCTGGATGGATTCCGCGTCATCCCGGCCTTCAGCCAGACGGTAGGCTTTTTTAACCGCATCGTCCATTCCCAGCGCATGCAAAACCGCTACGGAAACAAAACTGGACGCTAAATCCACGGACTCCGAAAAGCTCACGACCAAATCCCGCATCCTGGCCTTATCCGCCGAGTTCAGGTTCCGGTATTTATCCACCAGCCTGAGGATGTTTTCCTCCCCGTAAATATTGGAATATCCCGAACCGATAGCTGGCTCCTGATAAAGATGAAATATTTCCTCATCCAGAGAACCGGATGTTTCAGTCATGGATTTGTCCTTCAATCTGGAATGTCCAAAGCCGTTTTCTCAGCTTACGGTCGGTTCCTGCTTGAGCCAGTAAGTTTCAAATTCTTTAATGTACGCAAGCTTGGTCAAATCTTCCATGCGATCGAGAAAAACCTTGCCATGCAAATGATCGATTTCATGCTGAAGGACGACCGCTAAAAATTCCTTTGCCTGAATGACGGTCTTTTCTCCCTGGCGATTGAACGCTTCCATCGTCACTTCCCTGGACCGTCGAACCAGCCCACGAAAATCTATTAAACTCAAACAACTCTCCCACCCCATTGCGGTTTCTTCGCTGTAATGCGTGATCTCGGGATTGACCAGCACCGTCAGGGGGATCACCTGCGCCTCAGGATACCGTTCGTTCTCTTCACACTCCAGAATGACCACCTGCACGGACCGGGAAACCTGCGGCGCCGCCAGTCCCACGCCGCCGTCGCTTCGCATAGTTTCTATCATGTCGTCAATTAAAACCTGAACATCGCTGTCAGGTTCGCTCAATTCTTTTAAATCCACAGGCTGTGCGGTTTGACGCAATACAGGATTTCCCAACCTGGCAATTTCCAGTTTAGCCATGTTTCAACCTTACCTCTTCAATGAAAAACAATTTTTGGATATTAAGACAATGGTTTCCATGCCATATAATAGCTTATTTTAACATAGACCCACTCCGCAAGGCTTTAAAACTGATTCTCCGAGGGGCAACAATTTTAAAAATGGTTTTTTTGATTGACATTCATCATTGGTTTTTCAATAATGCACGCGCCGGAACAACAATACAGAGAGGAGGCGATTATTTGTGACTAAAGATGAATTGATCACCAGTGTTATAAAATCTTGCAAAGAACCAAGTTTATCGAAGCGGTTGACCGGGGATGTGCTTGATGCAGTTTTCGAGAATATTTCCAAATCAATCAAAAAAGAAAAACGCTTTGCCTACCCGGGTTTTGGCACATTTACCGTGAGAAGCCGTAAAGCCCGAAAAGGCAGAAACCCGCAAACCGGAGAAGAGATCAAAATTAAAGCCAGTAAAACCGTCG
>JADFGI010000364.1 GCA_022567815.1 Nitrospinota bacterium | reverse complement strand
CTTTTAGTTTTGATCTTCGTTCAGTTATTGTTTCTGGGACTGTAATCCCATCGAAAACAGGTAAGAAAATTAAAGCTCCATATTGTGAGCTCTTTTCCTGAACAAGTGTTATCTTCTCTGTGACAATAGGTTCTCCTGAATCTCTCGATTCACGCATGGACTTGAGCCGAGACGGGTTGCTTGACAGGTCAAATCCAAAGGCAGCCTCATTTCCTTCCATGGGTTCGACATAATAAACAGGAAAATATTCGGAACGAGATCTCGCCCTTGTCATGTCTCCTTGATGGAGTTTCTCGGTAAACTGGAACCGGGGTAACCCGGCATTTCTTATTCTATTTTCATATATTTCCCGATCAGAATCGGGAACTCTTGGAATCCACTCAAGGGCTTGGATAAATTTATATTCAGAAAGAATGGGCTTAGTGAAAACCTGAAACTCTGACGGAGTGACTTCAGTTGAAGCGTTAAATAGAGACCGTATGCCAATCAGGTTATGAAGGTTGATCTCAAATTTCCCGTTCAAAACAGTTAAGATTTTCTCTGTTTCTGTGGAAAAGGCTTGAGACCATTGCTTCTTCTGATAGTGTTCAATTCCCATGAAAGCAGCATAAGCAAAAGCCGCACATATAACTGTAGCTATTGCCAAATGTAATAAGGGAGTTGGTTTTTTTGATGTCACTTTATCACCTGAAAACTAATAATTTGAAGGTTTAATGTTGACCTGTTTCCATGTGGATTGCGCAATAAGTTGCACCTTTGTTAAAATTTTAATTTTAAGCCCGATGCGATTCCAAAGCCATCAGATGCAAGATTGGCTTTCTCGAACTCGTTGTATCTAAATTCGACAACTAGATCTAAGGATTCGTTCACTATGAAATTAAGTTGTGGCTCTACCACCCAGCGGTCGTCTTTATTGTCTTCAAGGTTTAAGTCAGCAAATCCACTTATAAATACGCGTTCAGCTAAATGTAGCGAATAAATGACACTGACCTGGCTCCCTGTCCCGTCTGTTTCGTAAGGGTGATATCTCCATTGCAGCCAACTCTTGGAATCAGGCAGAAAAGGAATGCGGTGCTTGTAAGTCAAACCCAGTCGAAGAACATTATTGTTGGGGCCATTAAAATCATTGTATTCAGCCTCAAGGGCAAGTCCCTTAATAATTGAACTGCTATTGGGAAATAGAGATCTGCTCAGTCGATACTCTAAAAAATAACGAGTGAAATCAAACCGTTCACTTCCACTATTTTGATTTCCATGGAAATCGACGAAACCCCAGATTTTCAGGTTTCCCGGAAGTTTCGGCATGCTGGTCACAATATTTAAAGTGTTGTATTCACGGGTATCGAAGTAGTAGGTAAGCCAAACCTTCAATTGTTTTGGCGATTTAGTTTGGGTGGGATATTTTTCAATTAATTTTTCCTGGCTTTCCGTTGAGCTTGCTTCTTCAACATTTATGGAAAAGCAGGAAAATATTGCCACAAAACAAAGTGGCGATAATTTTAGAATTTTATTTATTTGCCGTGGAAAATGAAAGGTCATCTTTTTCATCGAGATTTCCCATATGGACTTTATAATCCATAATATCATTCTGATTGAGCGAGCCGTCTTTTAGATCGAAATTTATCATCTGCTTTACTCTGAGTTTCTCAATTATTGCCTCCTTAATCAATATTTTTGGCTTTTTTAACGAAGCGCCCTCGACCATTGTTTTTTTCAGATGAACCTATCATCTTATTTTTTTGGTATAGGGATTTTTATCAAGTCTGACTCACCCCACCTCTTGTTCCTGACCAATTAAACTGGAGCTATAACAATTACGCCCCATTCTTTTTGACTCGTAAAGAGATTCATCAGCGCAGCCTAAAAACTTTTTGACAGTTAATTCTTTGACATTTTGGGCGGCAACCACTCCTAAACTGATTGTGACGTTTGGACCGGTTGAATTATTTTTATGCTCGACCCCCAATTCTTCTACATTTGCGCGAATTGTTTCAGCCATTAGGGTTGCCCCCTCCAAGTCCGTTCCCGGAAGAATGGCTACGAACTCTTCACCGCCATAACGGGCCACAAAGTCCCCGCTCCGGCTGGATGTTTTATTAATCGCTTCAGCCACTAACCTCAAACATTTATCGCCATTCAGGTGACCGTATGTATCGTTATATTTTTTAAAATAATCTATATCCATCATTATTAATGAAATAGCGGCATGGTTTCTTTCCGCGCGCTTCCATTCCTTTTCAAGGGTTTCGTCGAAAGCCCTTCGATTATATATTCCCGTCAAACCATCTTTATAAGACAGGTTTTTCAGTTCCTCCTCAACCTGCTTTTGTTTAGTGATATCTCTTAACATGCCTATAAATATACGTTGTCCATCCACCAACATCTCATTAATCCCAAGTTCCAAGGGAAATGTTGTCCCATCCTTTCGTAAGCCCTCTACCTCGCGACCTATCCCAATGACCCTTGGAATTCCGGTCTCCAGATATTTTTTAATATATTGGTCGTGCTCCGAGCAATATGGCTCGGGCATCAAAACGTTTACGTTTTTACCCAGGATATCTTCCTCTCGCCAAAGAAAAAGGTTTGAAGCGGCGGGATTGAATTTTCTTATCATTCCCTTTTCATCAATAGTAATGATAGGATCCAAAATATTTTCTACCAACATGCGAATCTCCGTTTCGCTTTTGACGAGGCCTTTCTGAATTATTTTAAGATTCTCTACCAGTTGTTGTTCTTTACGGAAAGTATAAACATATTCGAGTAGCAAGCCCACAAAAGGGACCGCATAAGCCACGATTTTTAGAAAATGGGCAATATTAAAATCGTCGGTTTCGGAGAAAACGTTCCGGATGAAATCACTCCTGACTATGATGATTTGACCCAGGCTTTAGCCGAGTCAGAGGCGGGTGACATCATCGTTCTTTTAGAGGGGACATATATAGTCAACAACCTAAGTGTTCCTGTTGGCGTATCACTGATTGGGGTGGATCCGCAAAAAGTCATTATTCAGGGTGCAAATGCGGATGGGGTAAATACCCTGGTAGCCAGAGGTGACAATCTGATTGCCGGCCTGACGGTGTCAGGAGGAGGGCCGATTAGAGATTTTACAAGAGGGCCTTTCGGACCAACTACAGGTACTTATAATATTACGCGCTCGATTGGCTCAGGTATTTATGTGATAGGCAGCAATGTGCGCATTACGGACAATATTATTACCGATAATCTTGGGTACGGTATCAGAGTCGTGGCGAACGAAACCATTATTGAGGACAATTTTATTTACGGTAACGGTAGCGAATTGCCCGATGAACCGGTATGGCCTTACGCCGC
>JADFGI010000363.1 GCA_022567815.1 Nitrospinota bacterium | reverse complement strand
TCGTTCCCCGGTTGGACGCTTTGGTCAAGCGGGTGTTTAAAGATTTGGGGGATCATGTGGAGGAAGGGGAAATTCTGGCGGAGCTTGAAAGCCGGGAGTTGGCGGATGCAAAAATCAATTACCTTGCCGTTGGCAAACAGTCGCGATTGGCCACCGACGATTTGAAAAGAGAAATCCTCATTTATGAAAATACGAAAGTAATGCTGGACCTTTTAGAACAGAATCTGGATTTGGAAACCATCTACAGCCGCCTTAACCAGCTCGTGATCGGAAAAAGCCGGGAACAGCTCCTGCCAGCTTACGCCAAGCTGAAACTTTCCAAATCGGTTTTTCAACGTGAGAAGGGATTATTTGAGAAGGGAATTTCTTCAGAATCGGAGTATCTACTGGCGCTGGAGAATTATAACAGTGCCGAAGCCAGGTATGTTGCTTTGCGGGAAAAAATAGCCTACGACGGACAATGGTCGATCCGCCAGAAAAGGAGAACGGATGAGATGGGACAACTCAATGTCCAGACTGCAAATCAAAAACTGCTGTCTCTCGGTTTAAAACGCCGCGAGATCGAATCTTTTTTAAATGATCAGGCACATGTGTTCACTCAATATGAATTGCGGTCCTCCTTGAGCGGATTGGTGATCAAGAAACACATCACCACAGGAGAAGCGGTTAAAAAAGATGATGACATTTTTCTTCTGGCCGATCTTTCGGATGTTTGGGTGAATGTTGCCATTCCCGTAAAGGATATTAAAAACGTGCATTTGGGAATAAAGATCATCATTAAAAGCGAGCCGTTGGGAATCCAGTCTACGGGCCGCCTGACCTACCTGGATTCTATCATCGACCCCATGACCCGGACGGTCACGGGCCGCGTGGTCATTCCCAATCCAAAAGGGGAGTGGCGGCCTGGGACTTTTGTCACGGCGGACCTGATTCTCGATGAAAGGACCGTTCCGATTGCTATCGCTCGAGAAGCCGTCCAATCCCTGCGAGACTGGTCCGTGGTATTTGTGAAATACGGCGATACGTTCGAAGCCCGGCCGCTCGAACTGGGCGCCAGTGACGCAAGCCATTGGGAAGTCCTGGACGGCCTGGCGGAAGGTGAGCAGTACGTTACTCAAAACAGTTTCGTGGTAAAAGCGGAAATCGAGAAATCATCCGCCGTTCACGATCATTAATTAAAGGACTTTTTCATGCTTCAAGGAATTTTGAGGTTCTCCATTAAGCAAAGGGTGTTTGTGATATTGGGAGCCTTGGCAATGGCCGTGCTAGGGGCCCACAATTTCAAAATCCTACCCATTGATGCGGTGCCTGATATCACCAACGTTCAGGTTCAAATTAATACCGAAGCACGCGGCTTTACTCCGCTTGAGGTTGAGAAGCGTATCACCTTCCCCATCGAAACCGCCATTGCAGGAACCCCAAAGTTGTCTTATACACGTTCAATTTCCCGGTACGGACTATCTCAAGTCACGGTGGTTTTTGAAGATGGTACGGATATTTATTTTGCCCGGCAATTGGTCAATGCCCGCCTTCAAGAAGTGAAGGGAAATCTGCCTTCCGGTGCGGAACCCATCATGGGGCCTATTGCTACAGGTTTGGGTGAGATTTTTTTGTGGACGGTAGACCAAGTAGAAGGTTTCAAGAAACCGGACGGAAGTTCCTATTCGCTCACTGAACTGAGAACGATTCAGGATTGGATCATTCGTCCCCAGGTGCGTAACATTCCAGGCGTTGCGGATGTCAACAGTATAGGAGGTTTTATAAAACAATATCATGTTGCTCCGAATCCAGAAAAATTAATGGCTTATGGAATTACTTTCCGTAGTGTTGTGGAAGCTCTGTTGAAAAACAACGCCAACGTGGGGGCGGGCTATATTGAACACAACGGGGAACAATACCTTATCAGAACTCCCGGCCAGGTTACAGGGCTTGAAGATATCGGAAGAATAGTTATTGGTTCTCATCGCGGAGTGCCAATTTATATCAGGGATGTTGCAGAAGTTTCCATAGGAAAAGAACTGAGGACAGGAGCCGCGACGCAAAACGGAAAAGAAGTCGTCCTCGGCACGGTGTTCATGCTGAAAGGCGAAAACAGCAGAACGGTTTCAATAAGAGTCGCCGAAAAAATGAAAGAGATCAACCGCACTCTGCCGGAGGGAGTGGTGGCTAAAACGGTCTATGACCGCACCAACTTGGTCAACGCTACGCTTAAAACGGTAAGAAATAACCTCATAGAAGGGGCATTATTGGTCATTGCCGTTCTATTTCTGCTGCTGGGAAATTTCCGCGCCGCTATCATAACCGCCCTGGTGATCCCGCTTTCCATGCTATTCGCCGTTACCGGCATGGTGAGTCATCGGGTCAGCGGGAACCTTCTGAGCCTGGGGGCGATCGACTTCGGAATCATCGTAGATGGGGCAGTCATTATTGTGGAAAACTGTACCCGCAGATTGGCCGAGGAGCAAAAAAAGTTAGGACGCCTCCTCACCCGTGACGAACGTTTTGGAATCGTTGCCCACGCCACCAAAGAGGTTTCCCGGCCAAGCATCTTTGGCGGGTTCATCATCATGATTGTTTATTTGCCTATTCTTACCCTGACCGGGATTGAAGGAAAGATGTTTCAGCCCATGGCGTTCACCGTCTTGGCGGCATTGACCGGAGCCATGATTTTATCTGTTACCTTTATTCCCGCCATGGTCGCTCAATTTTCATCCGGGTATATTTCGGAAAAAGAAAACCTGTTGTTGAAATGGATTCGCAAAATTTATGAACCCTTGCTGAACCTTTCTCTGAATAATCGGCCAACAGTCATTACTTTTGCCGGAGTTCTTGTTGTCCTGAGTCTTCTCTTGTCCACTCGCCTGGGAAGCGAGTTTCTCCCGACTCTGGATGAAGGGGATCTCGCCATCCATGCTTTGCGCGTTCCAGGGACCAGCCTTTCCCAGGCGATATCCATGCAGGACACGCTTGAGAAAAAAATCAAGGAATTACCGGAAGTCAATTACGTGTTCTCCAAGATCGGCACCGCGGACATTGCCACCGATCCCATGCCGCCGAGCGTCGCGGACGTGTTCGCGATCCTTAAACCTCGGTCCGAATGGCCCGATCCTGACCGGCCTAAATCTGACCTTGTCGAGGAATTGGTGCAAAAGCTGGCGCAAGTCCCCGGCAATAAATACGAAATCATCCAACCGATCGAGATGCGCTTTAACGAATTGATCGCCGGTGTTCGCAGTGACATAGCGGTGAAGGTATTTGGCGATGATTTAGAAATTCTTGTTTCCAAAGCCAAAGCCGTTGAGAAGGTGCTTTCAGGAATTCCAGGCGCTTCCGATGTCGGTGTGGAACAGGT
>JADFGI010000362.1 GCA_022567815.1 Nitrospinota bacterium | reverse complement strand
CACGAGATGTAAACCGCACTCTCCTGCCCCGTCACCTTGCAAATGCCCATCACCCTGGAAATCCTGCCAGCGTGACGCTGGACCCAATATTTACGAACTATGGGTTTTTGAGGTATCATTAGTTTCCCTTAGCCTAGAAACTATTGCGAAACAGTGAAAAGATTTAATCACAAATAACCAGAAAATGGGAGTTGACCCATGGTCGAAAAAACAGCTTTAAGCGAAGCGGAGGTGGAAGAAAAATTAAAAGAAATGGCTCCTGCGTGGAAAATCAAAAAAAATGAAAAGGGCATACCTTACATCGAACGGGTCAAACACGCGCATTCGTTTATGGAGGGGATAGATTTCGTCCATCAAGTCGCGGAACTGGCGGAAGAGAACAACCACCATCCCGACATCTTTATTCAGTACAAACGAATATCCGTCCGCTACTGGACGCATACGGCAAGCGGCGTCACCCTGGCGGACGCACAGATGGCACAAAAAGTGGACGCGTTATTTTAACCCGCTACGCGGGAGGATAAGTTTAAGGCTCCGTTCGCTGTGCTTGTGATATCCTTTCCCTTGCCTTCATGCCCGAAGGGGTACACGAGCCCGCTACGCGGGAAGAAAAATGGGGCAAACGCTCGCTTTGCTCACGAGCCCCGAAAAACCATAAACCCATCGACCGTTAATATTTCCTCCAGCGGTACGCTGGGTCTATATTTGATCCAGCCCTGGGCTGGCTCTACCGGCCTTCGCGGATTTCGGTGTAGAAATAATTCACCTCATCCTTGCGCGTGGATTTGACCTTATACGTTCCGATGCCTTTGGGCGGCAAGTGTACCCGTTGCCAGGCGGTCATTTCTTCCACCGGAGTTTTCTCGCTGTCGAAAAACTGGGTTCGCCCCTCAATCTGTAACGGATAATTCGTGTGATTGCGCAGAATCGTCCAGACCTGCATCGTCCCCGCGCCCGTCCGGTCGCTTTGCGTTTGCTGAACGGAAATCTTGAAGCGCGTGACCACGCTACCCGGTTGTCCGGCATTCACTTCCTGGGTAGTGGGAGCGATCTGTACGCCATCGCAATAAGTGGCCCCTACCATTTCAGAATACAGGGACGTGTCGATTATGTTGACGGAATTCATCCTGATCCCTGGTTCGAGCGGTTT
Source organism: Nitrospinota bacterium (assembly GCA_022567815.1). Lineage (GTDB taxonomy): Bacteria > Nitrospinota > Nitrospinia > Nitrospinales > VA-1 > JADFGI01. Next base: position 2,206 of record JADFGI010000362.1, on the reverse strand, counting down.
TTCCTGCAATATATTGACGCAGGGATCGGTGGTGGCGCACCCGATCAGTAACAGCCCCGCAAAAATCATCGTGAAACCGGTTTTCATCATTCCAATCATGGTTGAAACCTCCAAAGTTTGTCTACCCGCTACGCGGGAGGATACTCTAGGCTACGCTCGCTTCGCTCACCAGCCCGATTAAAATTCTGCACGAAGTAGAATTTGCTCGCGTATAAACTCATCGCACGTAAATATTTCCATCCCGTGTAACGGGGCCCGCGTGGCGGGGTCCAGCCTCACGCTGGTGTGGCCGGACCCAGGCGAATCCTGATCGATCATTAACAAAAGTGATGGTAGTTTCTTTGTCCAAATTTACTATTCGACGGCCATTTGGTTTTAAAAATTCCACTCTCAGATCCTGATCGCGGTCCGTGGAATTCAACGTGGCCACATGAACCCGATTGGGAAGGTTTTCCCAATATCGGGTGTCGGCCTGGGTTTGGGTGCGTTCGGCGACGGCTTGCTGTCCCAATCCCACCAGACCGATGATGCCCGCCACGATAGCCACTATTCCCGCATCGTCGCCAAACTGCGGAGACATGGCCAGGGTGGCTAAAGACAAATGCGTCAGGGTTTGCCCCATGGCCTGGTTGGTTTCCTGAAACTGAACCTTGCCAGCCAGAATATGGTCCACCTGCCGTCCGCCACGGGTGTTGGCCTGCCAGAAAATATCCTCCATAGGAAATCCGGGGAAAGCCGTTCCTCCGGTCGCAAACCGGACGTTGTCTTCCCGGAACCCATAACCCTGCGTGAACCGGAGTGCCGCTCCGCCCCTGCCGACGGCAATTTTTTGCGGGCCATGGCCCGTTTCGGCAATCAGCAATACGTTGTGGTCACGCGGCGGAATCACAAAATCGGGACGATACTTTTGCACCTCCTGAAAAGCCTCTTCCGCCATGTCCCAATCGCCGAGCATGAGGGACGACCAGCCTTCCAGAAAAATCAACAAAGCAAAGTCGGCCTGATAAATCGCCTGCTCCGCCATCGCGTCCTGCAACAACCCACCCTTGAAGGAGGCACGGGCATTTTCATAATCGCCTTTGCGCAGATACAGCAAACCCCGGTAGTAATAGGCCATCGCCCGCTCATAGGGCTCGCCCTTGAAATCCTTTCGCCCCTCCTCGTACCAGAGACTGCGGGCCTTGGCGGCATTTTCATCGTCAGTGTAAATCGACTCAATATTAAGCAAGGCAATGTCAAAAGACTCTTCCGCAAGATCGAACTCGCCCAACTCCATCGCCGCCAACCCGGCTCTCATATGATTGAGCACCAGATTGCGCCGCCCCTCTTGCAAAATCCGAATATAATGATAATGAAGCAGGGAAGGCTTGTTTTGTAGGTAGGCGGTCATCACGCTGTCCGGCACCTGGACGATTTCGTAATCGGTTGTGGACGCGCAACCGGAAGCCAGCAGAAAAAATAAAATCCAGGGAGTCAATCTGATTGAAATAGATCGTGTCACCAGATACCTCTATCTATAAATAATGTTGTCGCGGGCTGTTTTTTTAAAGTCGTAAATCCCGCTCCAAACGATCAAACCCGATTCCAGATCGACCATCTCATAAATGATCTGGTGCGTACGGCTGACCAGTCCCGAAGCGGTATCGACGGCATCCAGAGTCGTTATCCGGCCCCCCAGACGAAAATCTCCACCCAGCGTTGACCGCGAAGCCTTTATCGTTCCCCGGTCCACAACAGGAGCCCCATCCGCGCCATCGGCGCCTCTTTTCAAGGCCCGCTCTTTTTCCACCATGTCCGCGTAATGCCGGCCCACAAAAAGCATGCGTCCCTGAGAAGCCCGGTTCAAATTGACCCGCAACCGGTCGGTGATGATATTTTTGTTGATGCGGGAGGAGCTTTCGTTGCGGAAATATTCAGAATCGATGATGATCCGTGGCGGCACATCTCGATTCGCCAAAGCGGGCGTTGCCAGCATATCTCCAATCATCTTGTCCGTCATACTGGCCACGTCTTGAGACTCCAATCCGATTCCCGCCACCCGGCCTGGGGAATTGAAATCCTCATAGACCGTCGGCCTACCCGGGGAGCTGTCCACACCCGTGGTTTGAGTGTAAGGCGGCGGCGTGGCGCAACCTATAAACGAAAAAAGGGTTATTAAAATTATTCCTGCGGTTTTCTTCATAATCATTGCCTCCAGAACAGTTGC
>JADFGI010000361.1 GCA_022567815.1 Nitrospinota bacterium | reverse complement strand
CAATGTATATTCATTCAAGGATCGTAGAGAAGATATCGTTCGGGCGAACCCGGTTCCCTTTTCCTTGCAATCCGCGGTCTTTACTAAAAATATTGATAGCGCACTGGACACCGCCAAACGCCTCAACGCATCGGCGGTGATGATCAACGACCACACCGCCTTCCGCGTCGATTGGATGCCTTTTGCGGGCCGCAAGGCTTCGGGTTTGGGGGTTGGCGGCATCGTTTCCACAATGTTGGAAATGACGGAAGAAAAGATGATCGTTTTTAGATCAAAGGTGATTTAATCTTTGAATCACTCCTCAGTGCGCTAAGGGATATTCTTTGAAAATTTAATGCTTGAATGGAGGAGGATTAATGCGAGAGCCGATTTTAAATACCAACGCGGGCGACAGCATCATTGTCCGGCTCAAACTCAGCGGAGAAATCGGTCTTTTAGCTCAAATCACCGGAGCTCTGGCTGAAAACAGCTGCCATGTCGGCGCGATCGATATTGTGCGTCCCCTCCAGAATGGAGCTTCCATCCGGGATTTCAGTATTTTCACGGGTGGGCCGGAACATGCCGAAGAGGTCGTGGAATCCCTTAAAAAAATATCCGGCATTGAACTTTTAAATGTATCTGACCGCACGTTTCTCACCCACCTGGGGGGAAAAATTGAAATAAAAAACCGCGTGCCGGTGAAAACCAGGGACGATCTTTCCATGGCTTATACGCCGGGCGTCGCCCGCATCTGCACCGCCATTCATAAAAATCCAGCCGATGCTTACAAACTCACCATGAAACGCAATATGGTGGCCATCATAAGCGACGGGACCGCCGTGCTGGGTTTGGGCGATATCGGCCCCAAGGCCGCCCTCCCGGTAATGGAGGGGAAGGCCATGCTGTTTAAAGAATTCGCCGACGTCAACGCCTTTCCCCTTTGCCTGGACACCAAGGACACCGATGAAATAGTCAAAATCGTGAAAGCCGTTGCGCCGGGATTTGGGGGTATCAATCTTGAAGATATTTCCGCTCCCCGTTGCTTCGAAATTGAGCGCAGGCTGATGGAGGAACTGGACATTCCCGTTTTTCATGACGACCAGCACGGTACCGCCGTTGTCGTCACCGCGGCGTTGATCAACGCGCTCAAGGTAGTGGGGAAAAAGACCGAGGAAGTAAAAGTGGTCGTATTGGGAGTGGGAGCGGCGGGGACGGCCTGCTCAAAAATGATAAGGGAATTGGGCGTCAAAAATATCGTCGCCTGTGACCGGAAAGGCGCAATCTACAAAGGCCGCGAAGGGCTTAACGAAGCCAAACAATGGTTTGCGGAAAATACCAACCCCAATCAGGAAAAAGGTTCCCTGTCAGACGTTATCGTTGGCGCGGACGCGTTTCTAGGCGTGTCCGGTCCGAAGTTATTGAAGGTGGAAGACCTGAAAAAAATGGCCAAAGACCCCATTGCCTTCGTGATGTCGAATCCGGTTCCCGAAATTATGCCCGAAGAGGCTTTGCCTCATGTGGCGATTTTGGCGACGGGGCGGAGCGATTATCCCAATCAGGTGAACAATGTGTTGTGTTTTCCGGGAATCTTTCGTGGAGCCCTTCAAAGTTTCGCCCGGACCATCAATGAAGAGATGAAGATGGCCGCCGCCAAAGCCATTGCCTCCTGCATCCCCGACGAACATCTGCAACCGGATTACATCATTCCCAGTGTGTTCGACCCGCAGGTCGTGACAAGGGTGGTCGATGCCGTAACCCAAGCGGCACTGGACAGCAAGGTATGCCATAACAGCGGTCGAACTCAATACCGTTAAGGCGCAAACTCTTCAACGGTGAACTTGTCAGGAACAAGTTTCCAATAACAATCAGGGAGCTTCTTTTAGATTTGGAGGATAGTGAAAAAACAACTTTCATTTCCATTCCTGTTGTTATTTACCATGGCTTTCTTATGGACCGGATGCGAAAAAACCAAAACCGTTGCTAAAGAGAAAAACCAGATTGAAAAATCTGTGACTGAAGAAGAGGTGCCATTCAAGGAAGCCATGCCTGAAACGGAAGAAGCAGAAATAATAGAGGATAAAGAAAAGAGCGTGACCACCAAGAATACACCGGCAACTGACAATCAAAAATTTGAAGGTTCGCAAACTCTAAAACGTTACATGGAAGATTCGCCCTAAAAATATTTAGAAATTTGCAGAATTTTTCAAAATTTCTTTGGCATAAAAGCGAGTTGATAAAGCCATTGATAGATGACATTAACTCAATGAAAAAATCCAAAATTCGATCGTCCACTCCAGAACTTCGACGAAACTTTTCGAACCGCTTTTTGATTCCTGTCAAACCCCTATAAACTATGGAATTCTGACAGGTTGGAAGACAAGAGATCGGTGTTAAAACTGGTATTTGCGAAGCGTCTGCCTACTACCACAATGAGGGATTTCGAACCGCCGCAATCTCGCTCCCCTTCTCACTTTTAGAGGATTTGAAGGGGGGATAAGTATGAAATGGTGGGCGCGACAGGGTTTGAACCTGTGACTTCTGCCATGTGAAGACAGCACTCTACCGCTGAGTTACGCGCCCAGATATAGATCTGAGGGGTTTATTTTTCCTTGAGGCTCTGGATAAATTGTTCCCTTTCCAGCCTTAATTTTTCCTTGAAATTTTCGACACCGCCATATTTTTTTTCATAACGCTTGCGGATTTGATCCACATTCCGGATTTTTCCCGCCTGTTTCCCCACAAGGCAATTGCCGGAAGCATCGCAGGCCCAAATTGGCAAGTCCTTTTCCACCTGGGAACGAAGGTCTTCAGGAATATGGTTGCTATGCGGCAAACCTGCATAATTGGGATCATATCTTTCTTCGATCCGGTCCAGTTCCTTGACCAAATCTTCAATTTTCTCTCCATCCCAGGATCCCAGTTCCTCATCCCCATCGGCGGACATGATTCGATTTTTTAAACGCGGGTCGATTTGGACTTTGTCCAGGGAAAACCGCCTTTGTGATTCGGGGGCCATATTGCCATCTCCACGGAAAAATTTTTACGTTATGTGTGCCCAACAATTTACATCATTTTGGTTCCCACAGGAATCGAAAATTTTCTTCGGCATCACCATGCTGACTGTTATATGGGAAATAATAAACCGAACGAAGAGAGCAATTGCTGCGTCTAACCTTCAAGCCTCCTGATATTAATGGATTTAACTCTTTCTTTAGTTCAGGAACGTACAGGGCCTTCACCATTGATATGAAAAATTGATCGGACCGAATTCGTCTGGCTCCGGTTGACCATAATCGTTTGGGATATTGTATCCCAAACGCAATGTCAGACCAACTGTAGCTGTCATAGAGCATCGTGATATGGGCTTGATAATCCTG
>JADFGI010000026.1 GCA_022567815.1 Nitrospinota bacterium | reverse complement strand
TATTTATTAGGATTATGGGGATTGCCCGGCCCTCTTGTTGAGGCGGTAGCGTATCACCATGATCCTTCCAAGAGTAAGTGTCAAACGCTGACCCCTCTTATTATTATTCATGTAGCCAATGTCTTCGCCCATGAAAACGAAATTCAATCCACGGAATATCCTTTTTCTGGAATTGATGAAAACTATCTTAAAGAACTGGGTCTTTTGGACCGTGTCCCGGTTTGGAGAAATATTTGCCAGGGAAATGTTTCTGAATCTGATTAAATGATTTTTTTAAATTACTTTCATTGAGAACAGGAGCAATCATATGTTAAAACGTATCCTATTTGTTGATGACGAGGATAATTTTTTGAGCAGTATGAAAAGGACAATGCGCCAAAAGGATGAGGAGTGGGAGATTTCTTTTTTTCCCAATCCATTGGTAGCTCTGGAAAACTTGAAAAAGGATGGCCATGCGGTAATCGTAACGGATTGGAATATGCCAGAAATGGATGGGATGGAATTTTGTCGTAATGTTCGAGTATTAGAAGATAAGACGGAATTGAATAATTGTTACATTATTCTTCTTACAGGCAACCTGGGAGTGGAAAAAGCAGTTGAAGCCCTGGGAAAAGGTGCGGACGATTTTATAAATAAACCTTGTGATTCTCGAGAATTGATTGCCCGTATCAATGTTGGTTTTCGAATTATCGAATTGCAAAATGATCTTAGAAGGGCAAACCGCCAACTAGAAGTTTTTGCCCAATCCATGATGGGGTAACTGGGTTGTAATCATCCTTTGAGAAAAACGATATCCACTCTGCTCTTTTTTTTTGAATTATTTTAGATGAAGAATTTGTTTTCATGCTGGTTGAGTCCAGCGTCACGCTGGCCGAAGGCTGGGTTAACTCCGAAAATACCCCAGAATAAAGACGGCGAGGATAACCCTGTAAATAATAAAAGGCATGAGGCCCACACGGGCGACGATTTTTAACAGAAGTTTGATCGACAGAAACCCCACCACAAAGCTCACCAGAAACCCCACCCCCAGTTGGGTATAATTGTAAATATGATGTTGCTCTGGATGAGATATCCACGAGACAAGGGAATGCATTCCTGCCGCCAGGATGATGGGAGTCCCCAAAAGAAAGGAAAATCGCGCCGCCGTGGTATGGGAAAGGTTGCTGAACAATCCTGCCGCTATGGTGATGCCGGATCTTGAGGTTCCCGGCAGGAGGGCGATGGCCTGGGCGAAACCGATCAGCATGACCTGACCCAGGGTTAAGTTGGAGAGTTCGATTCTGGGCGTTTTCTCCCTGGCCGAACTTCTGTCGGCAATGAGAAACATCAGCGACCAGACCAAAAGATTGAGGGCGACAAATTGCGGCGCACGGAGGTTGACTTCAATATAATTTATTGCGAACAACCCAATCATTCCTGCCGGAAGCGAAGCCAGGAGGATGCTGACGGCCAGTTTACGGGTTGAGGGGTCGGCTTGCCGGTCAAACAAACTGAAAAATAATTTGGACAAGTCATCCCGAAAATAAATGATGATCGCTAAAAGAGTTCCCAAATGCAGGATGGCGTCGAGGGCCAGGCCCTGATCCTCGAAACCAAATACCAGCGGGGCAAGGATCAAATGTCCGGAACTGGAAATAGGCAAAAATTCCGTCAATCCCTGGATAATGCTTAGGAGTATAATATGAAAAAATTCCATATAAGATGCACCGGCTCAGAAAAAAAGGGGTTTTCAATAAAATAGACAGCAATTAAACAATTGTGTACGCTCAGGAAGAACTCGCGTTTTTTCAATCAAAATGAAGCGGAAAACATGAATTACAACTCTAACCTATTGAATTTGCTATCTATTTAATATAATTTATAACCTTTGCCGGGTCCACTAAATTATGTTATCTTACGCATCCAACAGGCAGGAAGCTTTGAAAATAGGGGTTTTCCCTTATTTCGAAGCAGAAATAAACCCCATTCCGTCCCGTCTGATTTCGCGTCAAATACAATGTTCTTGATGGATCCATGAGAGAGTTTCCAACAATAAAAAGATTGCCGCCTTATGTGTTCGGCATTGTCAATGAGCTGAAACTTCAAGCCCGCCGCCGGGGAGAAGACATCATTGATTTTGGCATGGGCAATCCCGATATGCCCACGCCCCGGCACATTGTGGACAAATTGTGCGAAGCCGCTCAAAAACCGTCCAATCATCGTTACTCTTTATCCAAAGGGATTCCCAAACTCCGGCAGGCCATTACCGACTGGTATCAACGGAATTTTCAGGTGGAGTTGGACCCGGAGACCGAGGCAATCGCCACCATCGGGTCCAAGGAAGGGATTTCCAATTTGGCGCTGGCGTTGATCGGTCCCGGCGATTCAGTCCTGGTGCCGACGCCTACTTATCCCATCCACACTTATGCTTTTATCCTGGCCAACGGGGATGTCGTTCAGGTTCCTTTAGGGAAGGACGGCGATTTTTTTCAGGCCCTGCTGGAAACCTTTAACCGGACCTTGCCCCGGCCAAAAGCCATCATTATAAATTTTCCCCATAATCCGACCACTGCGGTGGTGGAAATCGAGTTTTTTGAAAAGATTGTGGCTTTTGCCAAAGAACACGACTTGATTGTGATTCATGATTTTGCCTATGCCGATCTGGTGTTCGACGATTACAAAGCCCCCAGTTTTATGCAGGTTCCCGGAGCCAAGGATGTGGGCGTGGAATTGTTTACTTTGTCGAAAAGTTATAATATGCCGGGTTGGCGGGTTGGCTTCGTCGTAGGCAATAAAGACATTATACATGCTTTGGCCAGGGTCAAAAGTTATCAGGACTACGGCATGTTTCAGCCTATCCAGATCGCGGGAATCATTGCCTTAAACGGTCCGCGCGATTGTGTGGAGGAAATACGGCAGACCTATTTGAGTCGCCGGGACGTGCTTTGCGAGGGATTGAACCGCATCGGTTGGAAGGTGGAGCCGCCCAAAGCGACGATGTTTGTTTGGGCGGAAATTCCCGACGCTTACAAAAAGATGGGATCGTTGGAATTTTCCAAACTGCTTCTTGATAAAGCTAAAATTGCGGTGTCTCCGGGAATAGGATTTGGCGACGGTGGCGATCATTTTGTCCGTATTGCCCTGGTAGAGAATGAGCATCGCATCCGGCAGGCCATTCGCGGCATTCGGGAAATTTTGTGAAAATAGTGACAAAAATTTAAAAAAATGAAAAATGTTAAAATAGGCTTGATTGGGTTTGGGACGATTGGCGCTGGCGTGGTCAGAATCCTAACTAAAAATGCGGATGTGATTCAGCAGAGATTGGGCGCTATCCTGAAAATCGGAAAAATCGCCGATCTGGACATCACCACCGACCGTGGGGTTCATGTGGAGAGGGGTGTGTTGACCACGAATGCCGATGATGTCCTCGACGACCCTGACATTGAAATCGTCATCGAGTTGATCGGTGGATACGAACCGGCAAGGTCGTTTCTCCTCAAGGCCCTTCAAAATGGCAAGCACGTGGTGACCGCCAACAAAGCCTTGTTGGCAAAACACGGAGATGAAATATTTTCAGCCGCGGACGACAAAGGGTTGGGCATAGGGTTTGAGGCGGCGGTCGGCGGAGCCATTCCGATCATCCGTTCCATCCGCGAAGCGTTTTCTGCTAACCGGTTCAGCGCTATCGAGGGAATCGTCAACGGGACGGCAAACTATATCCTCAGTAAAATGTCCGATGAAAATTGTGATTTCCAAACGGCCTTGCAGGAAGCGCAGGAAAAAGGATATGCTGAGGCTGATCCTACCTTCGACATAGAAGGCATCGATTCAGCTCATAAAATCGCCATTTTGACGCGATTGGCTTATGGAGCGCCAATCAGTCTGGACGAGATAACAGTACAGGGGATAACAAACATCACTCCTGAAGATATTGAATGCGCCAGGGAATTTGGATACAGGATCAAGCTACTTGCCATTTCCAAATTTGACGGGAGTTCGATCGATGTGCGGGTGCACCCGGCAATGATTCCGGTGGACCACCCGATGGCGAACGTCAACGGGGTTCTGAATGCCATCCGTGTGTGCGATGATATGATGGGGGAAAATATTCTTGTGGGGCATGGCGCCGGGGCACTGCCCACCGGAGCCGCGGTGATCGGGGATGTGATAGAAATCGTCCGCAATTCGCTGATTGGAACGGGAACCCGCGTGCCGGCGCAATCGTTTCAAAAAGCTAATGTGAAGCCCATTCCTCTCAAGAACAGGGACGAGATCGAAGCGGAGTATTTTTTGCGGTTTCGCGTCAAGGATATGCCGGGGGTTCTTGCAAAGATTTCCGGAATATTGGGAAACCATTCGATCAGTATCGAATCGATGATTCAAAGGGGCCGGGATGATAATGGCAAAGGTGTGCCGTTGGTCATGATGGTCCATCGTTCAAATGAGAAAAACGTTCAGGACGCCTTGGCTGAAATTGACCGCCTGGACGTTGTTTGTGAAAAATCCAACTTGATTCGAGTCGAAAATTAATCATGGAATTTCGCGCCTGGTTTCAGTGCATCAACGGTTGTTCGGGGCAATACGAACTCACGGAAATAATTTATCGCTGTCCCGATTGCGGGGATCTGCTGGAAGTTCAGCACGACATGGATCTGCTCAAAAAACGATCCGGCGATGAATGGAAACGGATTTTTATGGACCGTTACCGTACCAATGACTGGCCCTATGGCAGTTCGGTGTGGGGCAAAAAAGAGTTGGTTTGTCCCAATGTGGACAATGATAACGTGGTATCCACTTTTGAGGGAGGGACGAACCTTTTCTGGGCGGAAAGGCTGGGCAAACAATGGGGGCTTGAAGACCTTTGGATCAAACAATGCGGAATGGCCCATACAGGCTCCTTCAAGGATCTGGGCATGACCGTCCTTGTTTCCATGGTCAAGCAAATGATCGCCAACGGCAAGAACATCCGCGCCGTGGCCTGCGCCTCTACCGGCGACACCTCCGCCGCTCTGGCCGCTTATTGCGCCGTAGCGGGAATTCCCGCCATCGTTTTTTTGCCGAAGAATAAAGTTTCTCTCACCCAGTTGATTCAGCCGATCACGCATGGGATTTTGACCCTTTCCCTGGATACTGATTTCGACGGATGCATGAAACTGGTCCAGAAATTATGCGCGGAGAACGATATTTATCTTGCCAACTCCATGAACTCGCTCAGAATCGAGGGACAAAAAACCATCAGTTTTGAACTGGTCCAGCAGTCCAACTGGGAGGTGCCGGACTTTGTAGTTATTCCCGGCGGCAACCTGGGAAACGTCAGCGCGGTGGGAAAAGGTTTTCAGATGCTTTACGATTTGGGCATCATCTCCAAACTTCCCCGGCTGGTGTGCGCCCAGGCAGAGCGTGCCGCTCCGTTGTACCGCAGTTACAAAAAGGGATTTAAAAATTTCAAGCCCATTCGAGCTAAAAAGACCTTGGCCTCGGCGATTCAGATCGGCGACCCGGTCAGCGTGAAAAAAGCTATGCGCACGCTGAAGGCCTTTGACGGCATCGTCGAAAAGGCCACCGAAAGCGAATTGGCCAATGCCGCGGGAAGGGCCAACCGCACCGGCTTGCTGTGTTGTCCCCATACGGCGGTGGCGCTGGCGGTGACCGAAAAACTGGCGCGTCGCGGAGTTTTCAAACCCACCGATAGGATTGTGGTGATTTCCACGGCCAACGGATTGAAGTTCACGGATTTCCTCACCAAATATCACATGAATAAATTGAAGGGAATTGAGTCGGAGTTTCCTTTTTCCGCTGTCGAGCTTCCGGCAGATTATGACCGTGTTCGCGATACGATATTGGAGAATATCGGTGCTTAATCTTACGGCTAGGCAAAAATGAAAAATAAAATCCATGCGGTTCTTTTTATCATCCTAATGCTTGATTGCGGGCAACTCGTTTTTGCGGAACCGCAAGGCGGTCGCCAGGTGCTGATTGGGGCGGGAGAATTCGTGATGGGGGATACCTATTGCGCCGATGAGCAGAATAATTCGGATTGGTGCAGTGACGAAGTTCCTCATAAGGTCAGCTTGGACTCTTATCTCATCGACATCCATGAAGTGACGAACTCCGATTACGAAAAATGTTTTTCAGCCGGGGAGTGCGGACCCAATGCCTTGCACGAAGACAGGCCTCAGGATTTTAATCGACCCGGTCAACCGGTAGTGTTTGTCACCTGGGAAGATGCCAGGTCGTATTGTCAATGGAAGGGAGCGCGGCTTCCTTCCGAAGCTGAGTGGGAACGCGCGGCTCAGGGAGATAATCCGGGTGGAGCCCATTTTGGCAAATCGTACAAACAGGCGGCGCCCCGTAAAGTTGGCGAGCTTGCCGCTAATTCCAGCGGTCTTTACGATATGATGGGGAATGTGAATGAATGGACACTGGATTGGTATGGCCCATTGGCAACGGAAGGCGTGACAGTCAATCCCGCGGGGCCGGAGTCTGGAAAAGACAAGGTGGTTCGCGGTGGATCGTGGATTTCCCCCAGTTATAAGTTGAGAGCGTCAGACCGAGTCTTCCGGTCACCCGAATTGCGCTACAGCGATGTCGGTTTCCGTTGTGTAACTCCTTCATCAGAGAAAGGTTAATCGTATATGTCAGATGTCAAGAATGTAGTCATCATCGGGTCGGGTCCCGCCGGTCACACAGCGGCAATTTATGCGGCCAGGGCGGATCTTTCTCCATTTATGTATGAGGGGTACATGATGGGCGGTTCGGCGGGCGGACAGTTGACCACCACCACGGATGTGGAAAACTATCCAGGATTTCCGGAAGGCATTGATGGTCCTGAATTGATGCAGTTGTTCCGCAAACAAGCAGAGCGCTTTGGCACCGGAATGGTTCAGGAAGATGTTGTGGAAGTGGATTTCAGCAAACGGCCTTTTCGCATTAAATCGGATGCAACGGAGGTGTTGGCGAATTCGGTGATTATCTGCACGGGGGCCACGGCAAAGAGGATGGGCGTTCCCAATGAGGAAAAAATGTGGAACAACGGCATGTCCGCGTGCGCGGTTTGCGATGGCGCGTTGCCCATGTTTCGCAATCAACCGCTGATGGTGATCGGCGGCGGCGACACCGCCGTTGAGGAAGGCACGTTTTTGACTAAATTCGGCTCGAAGGTTTATATGGTGCACCGGAGAGATGAATTGCGTGCATCAAAAATCATGCAGGAACGGGCGTTTAAAAATGAAAAACTTGAAATCGTCTGGGACACCGTTTTTGAAGATGCGGTGGGGCAGGACTACGTCACTGGCGCCAAAATTAAAAATGTCAAAACCAATGAAATTAAAGAATTGGAAGTCGCGGGCATTTTTTACGCCATTGGCCATACTCCCAACACCAGCGTGTTCAAAGGCCAAATTGATTTGAATGAAACAGGTTATATTATCTTGAAACCCGGAACGCAGGAAACCAACGTGGAAGGTGTTTTCGCCGCCGGTGACGTTCACGATTACAAATACCGCCAGGCGGTCACCGCCGCCGGAACTGGTTGCGCTGCCGCCCTGGAAGCGGAGCGTTGGCTTGCCGAAAAGGGCCTGATTTGACAATTAGCCCTTTTTGATCCGACCCCTTTAGATCTCCATTTTCTCCTACCTTGACAATCCTGTTTTCAGGTCTTATTTCCAGTTAGACGCAATAATATTATTTTTCTTGTGAGAATGATTCATGCGATTTGACCGGATGACCATAAAACTTCAGGAAGCGATCACCGCTTCGCAATCCCTTGCGGAGAAAGAAAATCATCAGGCGATTGATTGCGAACATTTGCTCCTGTGCCTGTTGAAGGAACCCGAGGGAATAGCCATGGCCCTGGTAAAAAAAGTGGGCGTTGACCCGGCAAGGCTGGTAACGGAACTGGACGCCGCAAGGAAAAATTTCCCCCACGTCACCGGAGGATCAAATCAGTTGTTTATTTCTTCCACCCTGAAAGAAGCGATTGAAAAAGGGTTTGAGGAAGCCGGTAAAATGAAGGATGAGTTTTTAAGCACCGAGCATATTTTTCTGGCGGTAGCTCAAAATGCAAAGTCCGGTGCCGGAAAAACCTTTAAATCCCTTGGACTCTCTCGCGAGGCCTTACTGCAGGCGTTGATGGCCATCCGGGGCAGTCACCGCGTCACCGATCAGAATCCGGAATCGAAATACCAGGTGCTCGACCGGTTTTGCATTGATATGACAGAAAGGGCGCGTAACGAAAAGCTGGACCCGGTCATTGGACGCGACCAGGAAATCCGCCGGGTCATTCAGGTGCTTTCGCGGAGAACAAAAAATAACCCGGTGCTCATTGGCGAGCCGGGAGTGGGTAAAACCGCGATTGTGGAGGGCCTCGCTCAGCGGATTCATCACAAGGACGTTCCCGAAGGGCTTAAAGATAAACGCATTCTCATGCTGGATCTCGGTCAATTGGTTGCGGGTACCAAATACCGTGGCGAGTTTGAAGATCGTCTCAAGGCGGTTCTTAAAGAGATCAACCACAGCGAAGGGGAGATCATCCTTTTCATCGATGAACTGCATACCCTTGTGGGGGCTGGTGCCGCCGAAGGCTCGATGGATGCCTCCAATATGCTCAAACCGGCTTTGGCAAGGGGTGAGCTCCGGTGCGTCGGCGCCACCACGCTCAAGGAATATAAAAAGTACATTGAAAGGGACGCGGCTTTGGAACGCAGGTTTCAACCGGTGGTGGTGGGTGAACCGACCGTGGAAGATACCATTTCCATCCTTCGCGGCTTAAAAGGAAAATACGAAATTCATCACGGGGTCCGCATTCAGGATGCGGCGATTCTGGCGGCGGCCCGCCTGTCCCACCGTTACATTGCCGACCGGTTTCTTCCCGATAAAGCCATCGACCTGATTGATGAAGCGGCTTCCAGTCTTCGTATGCAGATCGATTCCCTGCCTGCGGAAATTGATACTTATCAGAGAAAAATCACGCAGTTGGAAATCGAACGGGAAGCTCTAAAAAAAGAAAAAGACGCGGATTCTAAATTACGGCTGAACCATATTGGCGAAGAAATCGAATCCCTGAAAAAGGTTTGCGCTTCCATGCAGGACCAATGGACGCAGGAGAAAAAAATTATCGAAGAAAAAAGAAGGTTGCAGGAAGAAATTGAACGGACCAGCCAGGAGGCGGGCAACGCCGAGAGGGAAGGGAGTCTGGAGCAAGCCGCGGAATTGAAATATGGCACCCTGCCGCGCCTGCAAAAGGAGACGAATGATCTTGACAAGCGGTTGAAGGAAACCCAGGGCGAACAGAAAATGCTCAATGAAGAAGTTGGAGAAGAAGAAATTTGCAACATCGTCTGCCGTTGGACCGGCATTCCGGTGGAGCGAATGCAACAATCGGAAAAGCATCGCCTTTTAAAAATGGAGGAAATCCTTAAAAAGCGCGTGGTGGGTCAGGACGAAGCCGTGCGCCTGGTATCCAACGCCATTCGACGGGCACGCGCGGGATTGCAGGAACCGAATCGACCCATAGGCACGTTTCTGTTCCTGGGTCCGACCGGTGTAGGCAAAACCCAGCTGGCCCGGTCGCTGGCGGAATTTCTGTTTGACGACGAACAGGCGATGGTGCGCATTGATATGTCCGAGTACATGGAAAAACATTCCGTAGCGCGGTTGATCGGCGCGCCTCCCGGATATGTGGGTTATGAGGAAGGCGGCTATCTCACCGAACATGTTCGGCGTAAACCTTATAGTGTGGTTTTGTTCGACGAAATTGAGAAAGCTCATTCTGACGTGTTTAATATTTTCCTTCAGATTCTCGATGACGGCCGTTTGACGGACGGTCAAGGGAAAACCGTCGATTTCAAAAACACCGTTATTCTCATGACTTCCAACATCGGCGGTAAAATGATTCAAGATGCCGGAATGGAAGCGGCCAATCTTGAAAGTCAGATCGATGATGGTTCGGCGGATGTCTGGGAAGCGGAATATGAAAAAGTTCAGGAAGTGGTACGCCTGGAACTGAGGAACCATTTTCGTCCCGAATTCCTCAACCGGATTGACGACATCGTTTTATTCAGAAATCTGAGCAGGGAGAGGATTAAAGAGATCGTCGAGGTTCAATTGACGGACTTGCGCAAACGTCTGGCCGAAAAGCGGATGACTCTGCATTTGTCAGAAAAGGTCAAGGATGTATTGGCGGAAAAGGGTTACGATCCGGTATTTGGAGCCAGACCTTTAAAGAGGGCGGTGCAGAAATATCTGCAGGACCCGATTTCGATGAAAATTTTAGAAGAAGTCTTTGGCGATGGAGATGACATCACCGTCGAAACAAATGGCACTTCGGATAAATTTATCTTCAAAAAGTCATCCACCAATAAGATTGTGGATGGTCTTATAGGAGATTGATTGTCCTTGTTCCGGTTTCCTGTCTCCGGCCTCCGGTCTCCGTTTTTATGTGGGCGCACAACCTTCGGGCTTTATGCGTTCCAACCGTGGGAGGGGAGCGCTCCCCCTCCCGCTTTCCTTGTTTCTCTCTCTACAGAAAAAGTTAATTGTTACGGTTTTTACACTTGTTTAAATTAATTACCTTGCAAAACTCTTCGATTGATTCATTTTCCCCAATTTCATGGGTGCAAAAACTTAAATTTAATTCATAAGCAAGACTAAGTATACGCCAATCCTTATCGTAAATAGAAACACAGACCTTTTTCTTTTCTGAAAATCTTTTTAATAGATATTTTAAATGCTCATCCCCTGAAGCAAAAGAAAACCCAATAATTATCCAATGATTTGAATTCCTTAAGGCTCTTTCAAGGTGATTCCATTGCAATCGAAGAATTGGATTGGTTAAGCCAGGGAATGAGCTGTTTCCGACGATTTCTTCTTTGAATATTGCAGGGGTAACAATTAGTGGTTGTTTAAAACTTAATTTGGTTGGATCATTATTTAGCTCTCTATAGCCTATTTTTTTTAAAGGAGTATCAATATAATTATCTGTCCAGCCCTCCCAATTATTTTGAGTTTTTGAATAAAGGGATAGGGAAGTCCACTTTAATGATCCATGTGGTCGGATAAGTGGATTTTTATTGTTTTTTGGTCTTGGTTCCCCAGGATAATAAAAAACATTCTTAAAGGAATCATCAAATGTTGTGTCGTAATTTAAATTTACAACAGCAGAGATTGTGTAAACTTTTTTTAGTTTTCCCCAAAAATTATTGTTAATCTTTTTCTTAAAATTTTTTATAAAAAAAATATCTTTTACAAGAACCCTTAAATCCCAAATGGCAAGTTCTGCCAGATAATATTCAAAGGGTAACCACGATTTCATGATCTGGAATTGATGATGGTAATGTTTTTTCCTCCATTTATATTTTGATGGCCAGTCATGATTAGATAAATCATAAAAATTGTCTTTAACCTCCTCATTTTCTTTTATCACCCCAGCTTGAGCCATTCCTCGAAAAATAAAAAGATCATTCCAGGTTGGATAAAGCCCATTACGTACTTTTGATTTTTTCAGTTCGCGATATTGAGCTAAAGCAGGATAACTTTTTTCCCAATTTTTTATTAAACCTTCTAAGGAGGTAAAAAAATTTGCATCAGTGGGTAGAGCCTGCTTATTCTTGGTAATACCTGATCCGGTTGTTGCCCCAGATCCCAAAAAAAGAACGGTGTTTTGGTTGGTCATGATAATTAATAAACAGATTATAAATTAAATTTATTTAAGCAACTCCACTTTTCCGGAGTCCAGATCGTAAAACGCGCCGTTGATTTGTAGTTCGCCCGCATTGACCTTTTCGGAAAGAACCGGCGTAGCGGTTTTTAATTGTTCCACACCGCGTTTGATATTTTCTATGGCGGCGTTGTCCACGGGATCGCCGAATTGACTTTTGACTGCATCTACAGCGGGCTGAATGGCTTTAACGAGACTGCCGATTTTTCCTGGAGCTGTTCCTCCCTGAACGGTTGGCAGACACCGCTCCGCATCTTTTATGTCCCAGAACGACGATCAGGGACGCTCCTAAATGTTCTACGGCATATTCAAGACTTCCCAGGATCATATCGTTGACTACGTTGCCGGCGACGCGCAGTACAAACAGGTCGCCGAGGCCCTGATCAAAAATGATCTCCGGCGGGACTCGTGAATCGGCACAGCTCAGGACACACGCAAACGGTTCCTGCCCACTTGCCAGATCCCCGCGCCTTTTCAGGGTCTGGTGAGGATGCTCCAGATTTCCTTCAATGTATCGTATCGTTTGTTTCCCGCGATCAATTTATTTAACGTATCTTTTCCAGTCATACTTTTTCAATCCGTTTGAGTTAGAGGTTTTATATGATTTCAACCAGCCTTTTATGCAATGGATAATAAAGAGCCTTTTTGATGGGACGGGTTTCACCTTTCAGTTTTAACAATTCTTCATATTGGTCCAACTGGGTTTTATATCGGATTTTCTCTTCCGCGAAATAATGATCCAAATTGGCGCCCTGATGTTCTCCGGTTTTGTAGTCGATGATCCACCGCACCCCTTCCGAATCGACAAAAGTACGATCCAGAATTTTGTTGATATACCGATGTTTGATATATCCTGTCAAGGGATATTCGGAATGGGCATCCTCATGTTTTTCGAGGATCCACCGACCGGTTTCATCTTCGACAATATTTCGCAGGGCCTTCATTCCCGTTTGGATGGTGGATTCCATTTGCGTCGGTGACAACCCCTCAGCCTGCAAAGCGGTTTTCAATTTGGGTTCCAATGCGTTCAGTGTTGCGGGAGACCAATGTTTCAGGCCCTGATCGGCAAGGGTTTTAAAACACGCATGCAGGACGTTTCCGAGAAAACGGGCTTTGTTGCCTGCCCAGACGTATTCCGGATAAAGGTCAGGCTCCTCCAACATTTCTGTTACCGGTCCGGTGTCTATGTCTGGCAGGGGATCGGGGATTTTGAATTCAGCTGGCAGGCGATGAGTGATATGCATTTTTGTTTTAGCGGAAGGAGTCTCGTCTGAGACATCCGTCTTTTCCTTAGGAAGAGCCTCCAGCCATTCATTGCCTACATGAGGCCAGAGTTTATCCAGGAGGGAATTTTTTTCAGGAGTCCAAGTGTCTTTGTTTTTCTTGACATGCCCAAAAAGGTGCAATTGTTTTTTGGTGCGGGTCGCGGCGACATAAAGAAGCCGCATGGATTCAAATTGATCTTTCTCCCGGTTCAGACGGGCAAGGAAGTCGTAAACCTGTGAATTTTTTCCGCCTTTTTCCTCTATTGGTGCCAGGAGGATATCGTCACCATGCGGCATCCAGAACACCAGACGTTTTTCTTCCCGTTTGGAACCCCTTCCCAATCCGGGGAGGATAACATAGTCGAACTCCAACCCTTTTGCCTTGTGCATGGTCATGATTTGAACCGGATTTTCCTCGGTGACTGTGGGGCTGGCATATAAATTGTCCAGGACCTGATGGAAATGTTCCAACATGTGGATGCCGCCGTTTTCAATGGTATTGGTGACTTCATTGAAAAAAACTTCGATGTCTTCTTTCATCGTATCATCGACGCAGGCTGGGCCTCCCAGTTGTATCCAACAACCTTCCAGTAAATAACGGAAGTTTGCGGAAGGAAATATTTTCAGGGCAGGCTCAATCCGTTGTATGAAGGTTTTGACTCTTGATTGCCCGTCGGGGCTCATTTTGAATAAGCGTTTATTCTCGTGGAGCAGATTCCAGACTGTGGAACCTGTATCCAATTCACAGAGGTGGTGAATGTCTTTCAGGGAAAGCCCGCACCACGGTGCGCGAAGAATGGACAGCCAGGAGGCCCGGTCCCAGGGAGAAAGCAAGGCTCGCAGGAGCGCCAGTAAATCCTGGATCGCGGGACGGGATGTGAGGGGGTCGATCTCCTCGGCCTTGATGGCGATCTTCGATTCTTGGAACTTGCTAACGATAGCGGGGAGATGGGTTCTTGCCCGCACCAGAATGGCGATGGTTTTGCCGGGATCCTTTTCATGGATGGAGAGTATCAATTCAGCGATTTGCCGGGCTTCCTCTTTGGCCTGTTCCTCGGAATTTTTCGCATCGGGCATGGGGTGGAGGACGGTTCCTGGTTCGGGTTCTTCCAAAAGGGCCGCGCAGGAACTGGAATAAGAAACCGCGCCAAGATTCTCATCGTTGAACTTAGGAAATACGGTTGAGAAACATGCGTTCACCCAGTCCACAAATTTCTTTTGCGAACGAAAATTTGTTTTTAATGACAAAGGCGTGAGAGGGATGTTTTCGAGCCCTTCCCGCTGGGTCCGCAAAAAGATTCCCACCTCCGCGTCGCGGAAGCGGTAAATCGATTGCATGGGATCGCCGACGATGAACAGGGTCCTGCCATCTTCCCGCTCCCATCCCGCTGTGAGCAATTTAAGAAGTTCGTGTTGTTTGAAGGATGTGTCCTGATATTCGTCCATAAGAATATGGTGGAATTTGGTATCCAGGTAAAGTAGAAGGTCGGTGGGATTATCTTCCTGTCCCAACGCGTTGGATGCGGCCAGGGAAATTTCCGTGAAGTCGGTTTTTTGTTGCTCGATAAATATTTTGCGCAGGGTCGCCGACACTTCGGGGAGCAAAGCCAATGTTGCTTGCAAAACAGTCCATTCCTCATCGGTGAAATTTGCGGGCGGAAGTTTCTGAATTTCTCTCAGCGTGTTGAGCAATTGTACTTCCATATCGAGGGAAACTAGGAATTCGGAAAACTCATTTTTCATGTCTTTGGCTTTTGTGCCCTTATTCCCTGGCGGAAAACCCATTCTCGCATCAATCGTTTTGCGTAAATCGCCTGTGCTGGTCAATAGAAGGTGGGCCAGGGCTTTCCATTGGCTCAGATTATTTACTGAAGGTTCCGGCAGGGTATTTGTTAAAGATTGCAGGCAGACATTATTGTGATCCGGATTTTCGATCGCAAGATTCTGTCCACTGTAAACGGCGAGAAGAGCGAGTTTCTTCGCTGGACCAGGAGGAAACGATTTATAAACATTCTTAAGTATGTTTTCTATCAAACCCGTTAGGATATTTTCCTGATAAGTTCTCAAATCTTCTGTGACCGGAAATTTGTCAAAAAAATCTCTCATCCATTGATCGCGTTTTTCGAGTAGCTGGATGACCCGTTTCAGGAAAGAGGATTTAGAGTTGTCCAGATGCGCCATGATGATTCTGATGGAATTCCCGATGGGGCTGTCTGCTTCAACCAAAGTAAGGATCCTGTGAGCCGTTTCGCTATAAAGATCCTGAGCGTTTTCCTGAATGGACAGACCGCCACCAGTTTTGGACAAAATAGGCATTTGCAGGGTCAACCCCGCGCAAAAAGAATCGATGGTCTGAATTTTCAAGCGGGCCGGGTTCTCGAGGATCCGCCAGTTTTCTCTGGAGTTTTGAGCGAGCGCGGTTTTGGCCAATTCCCACGTTTTGCGCTGGTGGTCGGATTCCGGCGGATTGGGGTTTTGCGCCGCGTACAAAGCGTCGAT
>JADFGI010000360.1 GCA_022567815.1 Nitrospinota bacterium | reverse complement strand
AGACCAAACGACTCGACATATTCCTCGAAGAAAGGATGAACGATCGGCAAGTCAAAAACGCCGCCGGTGATGTGCGGATGGGCGAGAGCCACCTGAGCGATTAGGCCACCCTCTGCGCCGCCGATATCCATGAAAGTTTTATAATCTTTCCAGGGAAATTTACGCGCCACTTCGACATTGGCTCCCATGCTGAGCCCGGTCATTCCTTTAAGAAATTCTTTCAGGGTCGCGGGGTTGCCATAGATGGCGTCGAACAACCCCTCGCCGCCGCTTTTGACTTCGTTTTGCGGTTGCCCGTTGCGCAGGCCCTCGGTCAACGATCCCCAAAATTTATAGAGTCGGCGATTAGCCATTTCCAGCATCCCGCCAACGTAGGACGGTTTTTCCTGGTCAAGAAATAAATCAGTTTCAGGTGTATTCGAGTAAAGGCCCTTGTCTCGGTTCAACATGCCCAAAGCGACTAAAGCGTCAAAAAAATCCCTGGCGCTGCGTGAGTGAATTTTCAGGTGCTGGATGAGGGCTTCACAGTCCAGAGTTCCGTTTTCGGCGATTTTGGTGAACAAACCCAGTTCAATGGCGCTCAACAGGGTTTTGGACCCCCAAAACCCCAGGCCGAGTTGCGTGATTTTTTCAGGATTCAAATCATCGTTCATGGTTGAACCTCGTTAAAAGATAGATGTTTTAGGGCTGATTCGGTTAGCGATGAGAAGGAAATGACGCCATTTAAAGCGTCCTGCATTCCATTTTTGTCGGGGGTTTGGCTTGGCATTCGAGGGATTCGGTCATGCCATTGGCGGCTCCAGCGCAGGCGGTGCTGATGGCCGTCATCATGGTTTCCTGTTTTTCCATTCCTTTGACGGTCTGGCAAACTTCCCTGTCTTTATAAACGATGCATGCATCACACTGAAATTTATTTCCTGTCCAGATCAGCGAGAAAGAAAGGTAACTGACAAACAAAAGAAACCCGATGGTTAAAAGAGTGCCTTTGGCCATGATATTTCAGGAAGTTTTCGCGTGGGTGGTTGGGGATGGCAAACCGTTGGAGAAATAATGCTTGCGGTAAAAAATCAGTTCTTCAAGTGATTCCCGCACGTCAATACTGGCAAGATGAGCCCCGCTTTTCTTTGGAAATTTCGGCCCCTTGGGATACCAGCGTTTAACCAGCTCCTTGATGGTGGTGACATCGACGCTACGGTAATGCAGGTAATCGTGAAGTTCTCTCATATATTTGACCAGAAACCGGCGATCCTGACCGATGGAGTTGCCGCACAGGGGCGAGGTCTCTGGTGGACAGTGTTGTTTGATGAAATCGAGTGTGGCCGTCTCTGCGCCCGCCGGGGTGATTTTGGACTTCATCACTCTATCGGTCAACCCGGAAGCTTGATGTGTGCTGGTGTTCCATGCATCCATTCTGGATAAAATTGCATTGCTTTGTTTGATGACCAGGCAAGGGCCTTCTTCCAGGATATTAAGTTCCCCGTCTGTAACCAGGGTCGCGATTTCAATGATTAATTCCTTTTCAGGGTCGAGGCCGGTCATCTCCAGGTCCATCCAAACCAGATTGTTCGACGATTGTTTGCGCATAGTTTTTTCCGATACGGGGATTGGTTTGCGGTTTTCCTGATGGCTTGGCCAGTTTTAAACTTACTGGATATTTTCTATGATTTTTTCGATGGTTTTGTCGTTCATCAAAGCTTTAATTTTTGGGTCCTCGCCCACTCGATTCAAGTTTCCCTGGGCAATGGCCTTCATGAGTTCTTCATCCTGAAGAATTTTTAGCACCGATGGATTTTTTTGCAGATCCTCGATCAACCGGATAGTTTCAGGGTCGTTCAACATCCGGCCTTGCATCTGATCGATTTTTTGCGTGCCAGGGGTCGGTTCATTCGGTTCGTTGCTATCTTTAGCCTGTGAGCCGAAATTATGAGCCGGTTTGATCGCCCTGATTTTTTCCTCCGGCAGGGAAAGAGCACCTAAAACATCTGAGTTGATCTGGTATACACCCTCTGAATAGGATAAAAGTTCCCCTTGAATGACACTGCCATCCGTCAATTCAAATCGGTTGAGGGTGTTGGCTCCGGCGATGGAAAAAGAAAATATGCCAATGAACAGGAAACTCAGCCCTAAAGCTTTTTTATTCCCTTTGAAATGATTTTTACTCATTGAGACGCTTGGGTGACAGAACCGTGGATACACGGCGAACCCTTTCTAAAAAAATACTTTCCAAGCTTTTGAAGAAGGATTTTAACCCAATTCCCTGGAAATATGAACTTAAATCGCAATGACTGCGCAAGCCATGAACGTCAAGGCCCGACCGCCAGCGGCATTTTGTTTTTTTCGATGTCCTGCTTTTCATTTTCCTTGAAAGGATCGAGTTCAAAAGTCAGGCATTTGTTTGCTCCCCCCGCTTTGAGAAACTCGTTCACCGGACATATGTAAACAGTATAACCTGCGTTTTCAAGTTGTTTTTCCAGTTTCGCGCTGGCGTGGTTCATGATGATATTTCTATCCAGCAAAACCGCATTGCAGGAGAAATGAATCGCGTCCTCATCAGATATAAGGATTCTGTTTTCAGGAATCGTTTTTTCTTCAATCAATTTTAATGATTCCGCAGAGAAGGCTTGCGGATAATACATGACCCTGCCATCTTGCAAGGGGCAGAAACAGGTGTCCAAATGATAAAATCGCGGGTCCACCAGCTGTAGGGAAATGACCTGCATGTGAAAATCCTTTTTCAGGATGGCATGGGCTGTGGAGTCGGTGCGAAATCCGTGACCGGCCCAGAGCAGATTGCTTCCCGGTTGAAACAGGATGTCCCCGGCGCCCTCAAAATGGATGGAGGTTGGCAATGCGGTCACCTGATAGCCGTGAGATTGAAACCAATCCCGGAAGAAAGGCTCTTCCGAGCGTCTTTCCTGGTGCTGGAAATTACTGGGGATAAATTTGTTTCCCAGGATCAATCCGGCGTTGGCGGTGAAAACAAGGTCGGGAACATGCGGTTGCGGTTCGATGAGCCTGATTTTCACAAACCTTTGTAAAAGAGAATAAAAATCCTGCCATTGCCGGGTGGCCCGGCGCGTATCCACTTTTCCCGCATTGTTTTTCATCCAGGGATTGATCGAGTAATGGACCCCGAAATAATCTGGAGAACACATTAAAAGACTCTGAGCCATAACTCAAAGCTCCTGTTTAAAAAGGGTATCTCTAAAAATGCTTTCGGGCCATGAGCGGCCCTTATGAAATAAAGGCCCGCGAGTTGCCTGACAGAAAAATATCGAACTATTAGAGAGTCCCTTACGTTTATATCAATAGTATAAGGGGTTTGCGGGGAAATTGGGGTTTGTTTTGGGGACGGATGGGTGGAAGGAAAA
>JADFGI010000359.1 GCA_022567815.1 Nitrospinota bacterium | reverse complement strand
CAGCATGTTTTCCTGAGAATGAAGGTCCGGCACGGGCATGCCAACCGTATGCCCATCCTGGTTGACCACGGTGGACAGGATAACAGCCTTGATCGGGTCCTTATCCGCCAATGCGGCGGATAACGGTTTTAAAACGACAATTCCGGCGCCCTCTCCTCTCACGTAACCCTTCCCGTCTGCATCAAAGGCACGGCACTTGCCATCCGGCGCAAGCATGCCTCCTTTCCCCAGGGCAATCGTCAGGTCAGGGGAGAGCATGATATTGACTCCTCCAACCAGGGCGAGAGTACATTCTCCATTCCAGATGCTTTGACAGGCCAAGTGGGTTGCTACCAGAGAAGAAGAGCAGGCCGTATCGACAACGAAGCTCGGTCCCTTGAAATCAAAAATATAAGAAATTCGATTGGCGGCAATGCTTAACGCGGCGCCGGTTCCGGTATGAGCATCGATCGCATCGAGGTCCCCTTTCATGGCAGTCCGGTATTCCATGCTGGAGGCGCCTATAAACACCCCGGTCGGGGACCCTGAAAGTTTATCCAGAACCTGACCGCCATCTTCCAGCGCCTGCCAGGCACATTCGAGAAGGATCCTGTGTTGAGGGTCCATGTGGACCGCCTCACGGGGGGATATTCCGAAAAAACGGGCATCGAACTTTCCACAATCATCGATGAACCCACCCCATCGCGAAACAGTTTTTCCGGGAGCTTTGGGATTGGGACTGTAATAATTTTCTGCATTCCATCGGTCTGCCGGTACTTCTGTAATAGCGTCTTTCCCCTGGCGAAGCAGGTCCCAAAACTTCTGGGGGCTATTGGCGCCACCGGGAAACCGGCAACCCAACCCAATGATGGCTATGGGTTCATTTCTGATGGCACTCATTTAATTTTATAAGCTATTGCTTTTGTTGGTATCTTGAGGGAAAGTTCTACCCCTAGACACTATTTAAAAATCGCGGATGAGGGAGCTATTCTAAATTGTCGAACAATGGGAAGCAAATGATTTATTGATCGCTTCTCATCTGTTACCTTGAATAAAATTCATCATGATCGCTTTCCCTTTCATGGTTTTTCTTCATTACAAAACCTAAAACACCAAAAAGTCCACACAATACTTTTCATAGAATTACCAAACCATCAGGAGTCAGTTTCATGGTGATCGTAAAACAGATAAACGGGGACAAAAAAGGAATGAAGGATTTTCTGGATCTCCCCTATTCTTTATACAAAAACGACAAACACTGGTGCCCTCCCCTGAGGTTGGAAAGAAAAGAATTCTTCAGCCATAAAAACCCGTTCATGAAACACAGCGAAGTCGGTTTTTTCGTCGCCTACAAGGACAATCAACCGGTTGGCCGAGTCACTGCGCATCGAGATGATGTCTACGACAAATTTTACCAAACCCGGCAGGGGTTTTTCGGTTTCTATGAATCGATTGAAGATGACAAAGTTTCTGGGGAGCTAATGAATTCCTGTGAGAACTGGATAAAAAGCCGGAGAATGGATTCCTTAATGGGACCCTTCAATTTTACGACCAACCACGAAGTGGGGTTTTTGATCAAAGGATTTGAAAGTCCTCCCGTGATAATGATGCCCTATACGAAACCCTATTATCCGGATCAGTTATACAAACAAGGGTACAAAAAGGAAAAGGAACTCCTGGCTTTCTGGGTCGATAGAAACACAGAGAAACCGGAACTATTCACCGTCATGGCAAAGAGGGTTGCGAAGGAACTCGAAGGAACTTATGAAATCAGAACCCTTAATATGGCGAAACTAAAATCGGAATTGAAAATTATTTTAGACATCTACAATGAAGCGTGGAACAAAAACTGGGGATTCGTTCCCATGACGGAGGAAGAAATCGACGCCATGGCCCACCAACTAAAACATTTTGCCCTCCCTGATTTTATTTATACTTTGTATAAAGATGAGGAACCTGCGGCATTTTTGTTGGCGCTTCCCGATATAAATAATGTGTTGATCCAAATCAAATCTGGAAAACTTTTTCCCACCGGAATTTTCAAACTTCTATTTTCGCAAAAATATATTAAGACCGGGAGAGTCCTTCTCATGGGTGTCAAAAGCCAATTCAGGCATCAGGGACTCGATTTTCTTCTCTATAATCGCTTGATTGAGGACAGCATCACCAAAGCCCCGAAACAAGTAAAGAACATGGAGTTTTCCTGGATTCTTGAAGACAATCACGTAATGATAAACATTCTAAAAACCTTGAATGCCGACCCTTATAAACGCTATCTTATTTTAAAAAAATCACTCGGTCAATAAATGGTCTAAAAAAATTAGCAGGGCTTTTAGAAATATTGGTTTTATCACCTTGTCATCAGGACCGATGGGTGCCCAGTATACATTGGCATCAAACAACTATTTCCCGAAAACCTGCTCCAAAAGGCCGGTGACTCTGGCGGCGGGGTTTTTCCTGATCTTAGCTTCCTCCTCTCCCACACGCAGAAAAAGGCCCTTTAGCGCCTGATCAGTCACATAGTGATCCAGGTCCAGGGATTGGGCGGACATGAACGGAAGGGAAGAGAACGATTGCATCATATCTTTATAGGCCTTGGTAGCCCCCACCTGGTTCAGGCTGGAGGAAACCGATGGTTTGAACGCCGCGTAAATTTTTTCGCGAGTTTTGTCATTCAGGTAATCGCTGGCCGCCGTGTCGCCGCCATTCAGGATTTTTTTGGCGTCGTCAAAGGTCATCTCCTTGATAGCGCCTATAAAAAATTCCTTGGCTTGCGGGGCCGCTTTTTCCGCCGCCCGGTTCATCGTCAAAACAAAATTATCCACCTGCGAAGCAAACCCAACTTTTTTGAGCATATCAGCGACATTCTGGATTTTTTCGGGCATGAGAATCTTGGTCAATTCATTGCCAAAATAGCCGTCATCTACAGAAAGAAGCGAAACAGCATTGCCCGTGCCAACGGACAATGCTTCCTTAAGCCCTGAAATGGTTTTTTCCAGGCTGAGAATTTTCTCGGTCGTATCGCCTTTAAGAGCAGGACTGATTTTTTCCATGAAATCATCAAATATGCCTGATCTGGCAGGAGACGTGATTAGAAAAAAAACGAACAAAAAGGCACCGATTTTTATTTTCATAAAAAACTCACTCAGTTACATGGTTTAAAGGGATACCCTATAGGATCCTCGCAAACCCTGTCCCATTGCAAATTAAAAAAATCCCTAAAAGGGAAGCCCCAGGTCTTTCAATACATTTGGCAATTTATTTTTTAACGGAAGTTTATCCTGTATTCCTGCCGGAGCGACACCGGCCTTATCTAACAATCCTGTCCAGGCAGAGGACTTATCTCCGAGCAGGCTATCGAATTCCAGCAATCCGCCCACCGAATCGTTCAGCCCGGCAAGGGGACT
>JADFGI010000358.1 GCA_022567815.1 Nitrospinota bacterium | reverse complement strand
CCAGCGTCACGCTGGCCACGCGGGAGGAAAAGCTGAGGCTGACTCCTCCGTTAGTATTTGGTCCAGCGCTACGCTGGCCGCTTGCGGCGGAGTCGTTCTTCATCATTTGACTTTATCGTTTATTGGATGGTAATTTGACTGCCATGAGCCTGCGTCTATACAATTCATTGACCCGCAAAAAAGAAGATTTCGTCCCCTTGCAGGAAAACCGGGTCGGGATGTACGTTTGCGGCGTGACGGTTTACGATTATTGCCATGTCGGGCATGCCCGCGCGGGAGCGGCCTTCGACACGATCTACCGGTACCTGAAACATCTGGGATATGAAGTGAACTACGTCCGGAATTTCACCGATATCGACGATAAAATCATCAACCGGGCAAAAGAGAAAGGCATCCCCTGGCAGGAATTGACGGAACAATACATCCAGGCTTTTTATGAGGACATGGGGAAACTGAACATCGAACTCCCCACCATAGAACCCAAAGCCACCGACCATATTCCCGAGATGATCGCCATGATCGCGTCTCTCATCGAACAGGGAAAAGCTTATGACAAGGACGGAGACGTTTTCTATTCCGTCCACTCGTTTGACGGTTATGGCCAACTTTCCGGAAAAAACACAGACGACCTGCTGGCTGGAGCCCGTGTCGAGGTCAATGAAGATAAACGCAATCCCCTGGATTTCGCGTTATGGAAAAAAAGCAAGCCCGGAGAACCGGAATGGGAAAGTCCCTGGGGGCTAGGTCGCCCAGGTTGGCATATTGAATGTTCCGCGATGAGCAAGAAATATCTTGGTGAAACCTTCGACATTCACGGCGGCGGAAAGGACCTGATCTTTCCGCATCACGAAAACGAAATCGCCCAATCCTGCGGAGCATCAGGGAAAGCTCCGGTCAAATACTGGATCCACAACGGATTCGTAAATATTGACAAGGAAAAAATGTCCAAATCCCTGGGCAATTTCTTCACCATCCGCGAAATATACAAACGCCATCACCCGGAGGTGCTAAGGCTGTTTTTAATCAGCAGTCATTACCGAAATCCCATTGATTTTTCCGAAAAAAACATCGAAGATGTGGCCAAGGTGTTGACCCGGTTTTACGAAGGCATTGAAGCGGCGGAAGAAATTCTCCAGGATAAAGAGACTCCCTCTTTAGGCGATGCAGTGCGGTCCTGCACCTTCATGCAAAAGTTCGAGGAGGCCATGAACGATGACTTCAACACCGCCGTCGCCCTCGCCCACTTGAACGAAGAGTTGCGCAAAATGAACACCCTGACGCAGAAAAAAAAATCAGGTCCTGATGGTGGTGGAGATCTTCCCATCAGTCTCGCCGCCTTAAAAAAGGCGGGAAATGTGCTGGGACTGTTTTACCGGACCCCGAAGCAATTTCAATCTGAAATGTTTCAATTGAAAAACCGGGAGTTGCATCTCGATACCCAAAAAATTGAGGCCCTCATCGCCGCAAGAAACACCGCCCGAAAAACCAAGGATTGGGGCAAAGCGGATCAATGCAGAGATGATTTGAACACGATGGGAGTGGTTCTCGAAGATACGCCCCAAGGCACCGAATGGAAAATCAAATGACCGCCCTAGAGACCCTGTTCACAGATTCCTATTCCAAATTCACCAGTTGGATTTCTCAAGTCCGGGTGGATGAGGTGAATGAGGAGGAGTCCAGGATCCGGGTCCCGGAAAAAACCATCCGCTGTATTTGGAACGATCAACTGTTCAAAACCAAACAGTTACGAACCACCGACGACGACGAACTGGAAATCATTTTTCCAGGCTATTGGAATTTTGGGCCGGGACCGGACTTCAAAAGCGCGGCCATCAAAGTGAACGGCAACACCCTTGAAGGGGATGTGGAGATCCATGTTTATTCCTCCGACTGGAAGGCTCATAATCATTCCGCCAATCCGGAATACGACAATGTGATCCTGCACGTTTTTTTATGGAAGACCCATAGGAAAGCGACACAACCACCAGTGGAGCCTTTCCCATCAAAGCCCTCCCCCTTGTATGGCGCCCATATTTTCGAGCTGGAATTAAAAGATTGTCTGACCAAGGGAATCCTTGAGCTCAACGATGAACTGGATTTCGACAGCTATCCCATTCTGCATCATTTCAACTATGGTCAATGCCACCAACCCCTGGCACGGCTTTCAAAAGAGAAACTGACGCATCTTTTAAACGCCGCGGGCGATGCCCGTATTTTCACTAAAATGGGACGGTTTCACGACCGGATCATCATCAACGGCTACGAACAAACATTTTACGAAGGGATCGCCGAAGCCCTGGGTTACCCCACCAACAAGGAGCCGTTTCAAAAGCTGGCGGGATCCCTGACGTTAAACACACTGAAAGAACTCCTGCCCAAAAGAATCCGCAAAGCAGAAAAAGTTCTTCATATCCAGTCCCTGTTGTTCGGCATGGCCGGGCTCATCGGATTCAAATCGCTAAATACCGCTGACCTGCCTGCCGATGACCGTAAATATTTCGAGAAATTACAAAATCTATGGGAGAAAAAATACCGCTCCCTCGCTCCATCCATCTCGTTGACACAGATTGCCTGGAAATTCGGCGGTATCCGCCCGGCGAATTTTCCCTGGCGGCGAATCGCCGGGTTGGCGCATTTAATCGTCCGGCACGAGCAAAATGGATTGTTCGCCGACTACATGGAAGCCTTTCAGGCGAGGATTGCCCTATCCGGCGACAAAGGGTACACGGTCAACATTTCCAGCAAGCTTTACGATTTTTTCTGCATTGAAGCCAATGACGATTATTGGGCCAGCCACTATTCCCCCGGAGGTAAACGGCTTGTCAAGCCCCAGCTATTGACAGGTCCATCCCGATCCAGGGAAATCACCATCAACATCGTGATCCCCATCGGGTTGATTTTTGCCCGCGCCAGTAAATCGGTGAAATTGGAAGCCAGCTTCAATGTTCTTTTTCAGTCCGGGAAAAAACCCGGCGACAATAAATTGTTGCGGTTCATGAAGCATTACATCTTCGGCAATAAGAAGGACATGATCAAAGTGCTTGCCAACGACAAGCAGACACAAGGATTGATGCAGGTCTACCAGGATTTTTGCACGCAAAACGACAATAATTGCCTGCGCTGTCAATTTCCCGATGTCGTCAAAAAATATTTTTCATGAATGGTTACAACACCCGCCTTCTCGCTCCCGCGAGGGGCCAGCGTGACGCTGGACCCAATATTAACGTACAATGGGTTATGGCTAATGTATCTTGTATGTATTCAGGGCCTCGCGTAGCGTCAGGCCCAAGCTTCCTCCCCGTGTAACGGGGCCAGCGTGACGCTGGACCCAATATTAACGCGCTATGGATTATATTAGCTTTTAAGGACTCGCGAACGAAGTGAGCGGAGT
>JADFGI010000357.1 GCA_022567815.1 Nitrospinota bacterium | reverse complement strand
TCTGAAATAAAACATAATGAATGACGCTTGACCCAATATCAACGCGCGATGGATTTATGGTTTTTCGGGGCTCGTGAGCTTAGCGAACGTCAGCCCCATTTTTCCTCCCGCGTAGCGGGCGGGAGCGAGCGCCCTCCGCGAAGGAGTCAGGCTGGCCCCGATAGTTTGGCAATTCTGCGTTTCACGGAATCAATTTGCGGATGGCTCTGAAATTTATTCTCCACCTCGCGCAGTGTCGTCAACGCATTTTTATTATCTTTATTCAATTCGTAGCATCTTGCCAGGCCGATATACATATCAAATAAGGGGAACCCGTTTGCGTTTCCGACAATGGATTTGTATATTTCGATGGCCTTTTTATAGTCTTTTTTCCCTTCATAGGAATAAGCCAGGCCAATTCTTGCCAGTTGACCCGAAAGCTCCTTTTCGCCGGACCGATCCGAAACTTCCGAATAAAGTGCGATGGCTTTGTCAAACTGCTCGTCCTGGTAATATTCTTCCGCAACCAATAAGCTGGCCCGCGTTTTCTGAGAACCTTCTTGAAACTGACCCAAAATTTTCTGCAACTCCCCAATCGAGTTTTCAGGTTTCTTGTCAGAATTTTCCTTATTGATTTTGACCATTTGGGAATACAGGTTTTCCATTCTCATGTCCTGCATCTGCTGGTTGTAACGGTATCCCGCAACCAGGGCGAAAAAGACAATGATTATCCCCGCCGAGGTCAGCATTAAAGGTCCATGATCGGACATATATGCCGTAACTTTCTGAGAGGTAGTAAGAAACTGGTCCTGTCCCTTAAGGAAGTCTTTTCTGCTAAGCTTTACACGTTTGGCCATATGATCTAATATGTGAGAAGGGTTGGATTTAACAGGTACGAGTCAAAAATTTTTAATACTGCATAAATCAATTTAATCATAAAGAAAATGGACATACAAGCCATTTTTCCTTCCAGTGTTCCGTAAAAATCATCGCTTGGGCGTATCGAATAACTTCCTTAAGTACCCCGCAACGCGGGGAGGAAAAGTGAGGTTGACTCCTCCGCGGAGGGCGAACTTGCTCACGAGCCTGGCTAAACATTAATCTCGTCTTCGCGAGCCGCTAAAAGCGGCGCGGCTGTGATATTCCACCCTTGCCTTCATGCCCCGCAGGGGTAGATCCAGGTATTCTGGTTTGCTTCGCTATGCTCGCAATGACGGTTGCGCGAAGAAGGATTTAGTCAACCATAAACCCATCGCACGTCAATACTTGATCCAGCCCTGGGCTGGTTGTTCCAGCCCCAGGCTGGCGGATTTTTATATGCAATCTGAAAATATAGCAATTATCGGCGCGGGAGCCTGGGGAACTGCTCTTGCGCTCCTGCTGGCGGAAAAGGGCCACACCTTTCCTCTTTGGGTGTATGAGCAAGACCTCTGTGAAACCATAAAAACCAAACGGGAAAACACCTTTTTCCTGCCGGGATTTTCCTTGCCGGAAAACATTCGTCCCACTCACTCCCTGCAGGAGGCGGTGGAAGGTAAATCCGCAATTTTGTTGGTCGTCCCCACGCATGTAATGCGCACCACCATAAAAAATATCCGCCCCTTTTTACAACCGGATTGCCTCATCATAAACGCCAGCAAGGGAATTGAAAATGAAACCCTTTGCACCATTCATCAAATTCTGCAAGAGGAACTGGATAATAATCATAAGTTCGCCGCAATTTCCGGTCCTACGTTCGCCATAGAAATTGCCCAGGGGCTTCCTTCCGCCCTGGTCGCCGCCGGGGACACTATGGAAACCGCCGAACGGGTCAAGCAAATTATTTCCACGCCAAAATTAAAAGTATTCACCAGCGACGACCCGCTTGGCGTACAAATCGGCGGGGCGTTGAAAAATGTCATCGCCATCAGTACGGGCATTTGTGACGGCATGGGCCTTGGGTTCAATCCCAGAGCGGCCCTGATATCCCGCGGGCTGATGGAAATCACCCGCATCGGCACCGCTCAGGGAGCACGGCCTGAAACGTTTTTGGGACTATCCGGCATCGGCGACCTGGTTCTCACCTGTACGGGGGACCTGAGCCGAAACCGCAACGTTGGCATCAAACTGGGACAAGGCAAGAAAATAGGCGAAATCACCAAAAATATGAAAATGGTGGCCGAAGGCATCCGCACCGTGAAATCCGCGTATGAATTGAAAAACAAACTCGATATACAGGCGTCGGTCATTGAAGAAACCTACCGGGTTATCTATGAAGACAAATCACCGCAAAAAGCATTGGAAGACCTCATGAAGGTGGAGATTGACACCGAGTTTTCAGGGGTCAGGGGATTGAAATGAAACCGGACGAACTCAAAAAGGTTCTGACCGATCTGTTCCAGAAAAAATTGACTCCCGCCCAGGGCCTGGAAATCCTGAAAACGCTTCCTTACGAAAATCTGGGTTTCGCCCGACTGGACCATCATCGTCATCTGAGGAGCGGCCAACCGGAAGCCATTTTCTGCGAAGGCAAATCTCCGGACCAGCTAATTATTATCATCAGGAAAATGATCGCGGCCAAAAATGATATCCTCGCCACCAAACTCTCGCCGGAGGTTTTTAAAAAAATAAAACCCAAGCTTCCAAAAAAGGCGCAATACCATCCAACTTCAAGAACTCTGGTGATCCGGCAAAAGAAAAAGTCCAAAGGCGTTGGCTTGATCGTCGTCGTCACCGCCGGGACCTCCGACATCCCCGTTGCGGAAGAAGCTGTGGTCACGGCGGAGTTATTCGGTAGCCGGGTCGAGACGATTTATGACATCGGTGTGGCGGGTATCCACCGATTGCTCGACAACACGGACCGCCTGCGCAAGGCCCGGGTCGTGGTGGCGGTGGCGGGAATGGACGGGGCCCTGGCCAGCGTGGTCGGGGGATTGATCGAAAACCCGGTCATCGCCGTGCCCACCAGCGTAGGCTACGGCGCATCCTTCAACGGAGTGGCCGCGCTTTTGACCATGCTCAACACTTGCGCCCAGGGAGTGGCCACGGTCAATATCGACAACGGATTCGGCGCAGGAAGCATGGCGCACAAGATCAATCTGTTAGGGGAACCGGATGAGCCCGCAGATGACTGACCATCGCCGCCATCCCTTCATCGGGGTCGATCACCGGGGCATAACCAAAATCCTTTTTGGCTTTGGCAATGTTGAAATAGTGTGAAGTCGCCAACTGCGCCGCAACGAACCGCGTCATCGGCGGTTCTTTCTTAATCCCAATAACACCATAAATCATTTCCAAAACGGCCCCAATCAACCGCGCCGTGCGATAAGAAACCGTTTTTTCAACGACAGGATAATCAAGAGCCAGCAAGAGATTGTCGATCCATTCCCACAAGACCACATGCTCGCCATCGCCAATAAAATAACGTTGGCCCGCCACCGAGGAA
>JADFGI010000025.1 GCA_022567815.1 Nitrospinota bacterium | reverse complement strand
AAAGGCAAAGCGCTGGATATCGCCTGCGGGGAAGGTCGAAACACGGTTTATACGGCCTCGCTGGGATATGATGTGCTGGGAATCGATATTGCCGAGGCGGGCATCCGGAAAACCCAAACTCTGGCCGGGGAAAAAAATTTATCCATCGACACCCTTGTCACGGATTTGGATGATTTTGAGTTCACGGAAAATGCCTTCGATCTCGTCTTGTGTTTTAATTTTCTGGATCGAAGGCTGTTCCCCGGTATCCGCAAGACCCTCAAACCGGGAGGCCTTGTTTTCTATGAAACATTTAATTTGGATCATCTGAAACACACCTCCTTTAAAAGGGAATGGGTTCTGGAATACAATGAATTGCTGGAACAATTTAAAAATTTTCGCGTTCTCAGATACCGCGAAATGGACCGGGATGAAAAAGGCTTCGCCTCCCTCATCGCCCGCAAAATGGATGAGTAATATAAAATGATTTTTCGACAACGGCTTTCTCTAAATTTGTTACGGCCATTTTGGGCGACTATTATCCTTCTCCTGATTCCAGGTTTTTTTCAAGGGTGCGCCACGATCAAGGAAAAAAAGCTGGAAAAAGAAGGTCTCACTTTGATCTACCGCCACAAAACGCAGGCAGGTCCAGCCATTAACAAGTTGAGCCTGAACCATCCCATAAAAATTTCAGAAGAAGATTTCAGCAACCACCTTTATTCACTCCAATATGAAGAACTTTCCCTGCTGGGAAAAAAGAGGTATGCAATTTCCCTGACCGACCTGAAAGATACCACCCAAATTCTCACCAAAGCAGTGAATCACATGAGCCCGGAAAACGTTCTCGTGTTTGAGCTGGAAACCTCGCGCGGGATGACCATCGGCGAAATTTTTCGGACCGGAAACACGCTCAACTTCCGTTTCGAATCCATCAAGGGAATGGAATTTTCCAGCGCCTCGTTTGGTGGGGGTGGAGGAACCAGCTGGCGAATGGTCCCGGTGAACGGACAGCGCTATCGAGTGACCAAAAAATTATTTGGAACAAGCACTCAGGAAAACTGGATCGTAGCTAAAATGACTCTGCCGCAAACATCCCGAAGGCTTCTTAAAATGCAACGGTCCAAAGTCTCCAAAGCACCAGCCCAATCGGGCCCCATAAACCCGTCCGCCGGAAACAACCAGGATCTGGAGAAAAAACTGAGATTCCTGAAAGACCTCAGGGATAAGGACCTCATCGACGATGAGGAATATGAGATGAAACGGAAGGAACTGCTCAACAGCTATCTTTAGGCTAAACGTTCTTTCACCTACCTGACCTCTTTACCGAGTATTTCATCGACCTTATCCATCAAGTCATTTCTTTCCTGATTGGTCGCATCGATTTGCCGTTTCAATTGGACGATCTCGGAGTCGGGAAGATCGTCGCGCCGCACCTCGTCTTCCAGATGCCAGCAGCGGATATTTCTCAATGACAACTCGCTGATCGCAAGCCCCAGTTCCTTGATTGCATCCGTGGATTTGACATTTTTGTTGTCATACAGTTTGATTTTTTCATCACGGATTTTTACCTTGCCTTCCAGAGCGGCGGCAAAAAACCCGTTGATCTCGTCCATCAGGTCATGGCTCTGTTTGAGAACCAGTTCGCGTTTGGCCTTTAATTCATTTGTTTTTGTGTCAGAACCGCTTTCATCCTCCAGCAATTCATCCAAATGCCAGAGCCGGAGGTTTTTTATTGAAAGTTTATCGACCAGACTTCCCAGTGTCTCCGCCATGCGATTTTTCTTCCTCCATAAGGTAACCAGATCTTTGTATAACACGGAAAAGGTTTGAATCCCTCCTCACCTCTATCCTCTCCTCCAAAGGAGGAGAGGAGGAAACCCTTTCCCCCTTTGGGGAGCCCACAGGGTGACAGGTTGGGATGAGTGTATATTGTTTTTATGCAAAGCTCTCCATGATAATGGGCTGGGTTGCTTCGTCACTGACACTCCTCGCAATGACAATCAATTAATATCATCACACAGCAGAATTCGGTTAGCCATTAACCCGTCGCACGTTATATTTAGTCCAGCGTTACGCTGGTTTTCGGATACAGTAAATTCCGTCACGAACCGTCAGCAGGACGGATTCGACGCGGGCATCGTTTTTTATCCTTTCATTGAACTGGTGGATGGCCTTGTCGCTCGCGTCCACCGGATTCAACACCCTGCCGCTCCACAATACATTGTCCACTACGATCAACCCTCCCGGACGAATCATCGGCAGAATGGCTTCGTAATAGTTCCAATAGTTTTCCTTATCCGCGTCGATAAAGGCCATGTCAAGGGGACCGGAAAGGGTTTTCAGGGATTCCAAGGCGGGGCCTTCCATCAAGGTGATTTTTTTTCCATGCTCACTTTTCGCAAAAAATCGTTTGGCAAATGCGATGGCGATGGGATCGACGTCGCAGGTGATCAACTCGCCATCATCCGGCAAGGCTTCCGCCATTGACAGGGATGCGTAACCGCCAAAGGTGCCGATTTCCAGAATTCTTTTGGCGCCGATGAGTTGAGCCAGCATTTTCAGGAATCGACCCTCGATCCTTCCGGTGGTCATTTGTGGAATTTCCAGAGTTTCGTAGGTTTCCTTTTCCAGTTGCGCTAAAAGCTCTCCTTCGCTCTGCGTGTGTTCGTGGGCGTAATCTTCAATGTCTTCATTTATAAAATCCATTCAACGGCTCACAAAAAATTTTTAAGGCAACAATATTCTAAAAAAGATCTTTTTGCCCATCTCCTTTACTTTCCCTTTGTGCCTTTTTAAAAGTATGGCCTCCCCATGATTTCTCAGGAGGGTATTGAGGGTTTTCCCCGCTTAATATTCCCTCTATTGTCAAGATTTGTATTTTTGGAAAATTGGTTTGGAGATTAATAGATTTATAATATCCTGCTTTAGTTGCTTCTTGCTTCATAGGCCGAGTAGGTTCCACAAGCGTAACGAATAAACCTATTTCAGCATTTTCTCTTTCTACAACCGCTTTTAAATCACGAATCATGGAAACATTAACATTTTGCCCGCCTTTGACCGAGACAATGATTTTTTTGGCTTTTTCCTTGTCGTCATGAAAAAAAATTAAACCGTCGATTCCGGAATCCGCTCCCTTCTTTTTACCTTTATAGGGCTGGGCATTTACACGGGAACAGGCCCACCATTCAAACTGATACTTAACTCGCTTGGCAAGGTTTTTCGCTCCGTCTAAATCTTTTGGGGTTCCATGAACTTCATAGTTGATATCTGGGAAAGCATCTTTTAATCTTTTTTCGATGAGGGAAATTGCGAGGTGAGTAATATCAATTCCGATCCATTCACGATTGAGCTTTTGCGATGCATGGACCGTAGTACCGCATCCGCAAAAGGGGTCAAGAACTAAATCACCCTCATTACTGGAGGCCTGAATAATTCGTTCGAGAAGTGCTTGAGGTTTTTGAGTGGGATAACCGAGACGCTCTTTGGCTTGGGAATTAATTGGATTAATATCATTCCATAATGATTGACACGGCATTCCTGATGCCTCATCCAGATATCTTTTTAACCGTATTCCTCCTTTGTTTGTGAAATGTAATCTTCCCTCTTTATCCAAACGTTTCATTGTTTCTGGAGGACAGCGCCACAATGATGTGCATCCCTTATACTCATATTCATATCCACCCCCACTCAAGCCTTTTGCCGTTAAATTGTCATCGGTCCACTTTCTGCCGTCTGGATCTTCATGGCTAAATCTTGAAATATAGTCCTGTTCATATGGCTGATAAATTGGGTTGAAAATATATTCGTTTGATTTACTATAAAAAAATATTATGTCCGTATTCGCCCCATATCTTTGAGCATCACTATGCGCTGTGGTTCGTTTCCACGTTATTTCATTTCTAAACTTGTCTTTTCCAAACACCCCATCCAAAACAATTTTTAAATAATGACTCGCCGTTGGATCACAATGGAGATAAAGACTCCCAGTAGGTTTTAAAACTCGATGTAGTTCCAAAAGGCGATTTGCCATCATCGTCAAATACGCCATCATATCGTTTTCGCCAAGAAAACTCCTTAAAGCCTGCATCATTTCAGATACATCAGTATTCTCGTGCTGTTCTATTTCGTTAAATTCCTTCTCTGTCTGGTCTCCCCAATGCCAAGTATCATCAAAAGCTTCTATCTGAGCATCTGATTGATGGCCTTTTGGAGTTTTGAACAAAATATTGTAGGTGGCCTTGGAATTAAATGGCGGGTCTAAGTAGATAAGGTCAATACTTTCGTCTTTTATTTCTTCCCGTAATATATGGAGATTATCGCCAAAGTATAGAGAGTTCATTTTATTTCTGGCCATCATCAAAATTCATAAGTAAGGTTTCACCTTTTTTTGATGGTTTCAATCATCCTTAATATGCGACGATATTCTCGTCGAGTTTTCTCCATCCGTACCAGGTGGCGACCGTCTCCAG
This sequence comes from Nitrospinota bacterium, assembly GCA_022567815.1. Classification (GTDB taxonomy): domain Bacteria; phylum Nitrospinota; class Nitrospinia; order Nitrospinales; family VA-1; genus JADFGI01. The sequence continues at coordinate 11,227 of JADFGI010000025.1, read as the reverse complement.
AGGATGCCACTTCTTCCCCAGGGAATAAATTTTTTTTGTCGTTGGCCGACTCTTCATGCCATACAGTTTTTGGATGGCGATTTGCAGTCCCAAATCCGCCACCGGTAAAACATCCATCCTGTTGAGAGAAAAAATGAGGAACATCTCCGCCGTCCACTGGCCGATCCCGTAAACGCCGGTTAACTGCCCGATGACTTCCTCGTTACTGAGATGCGGCAAACGATGCGGGCGGATCGATTTCTCGACAAAATGCTTGCCCAGGTCCTTCATATAGGCAACCTTTTGCCGCGACAAGCCGACTCCTTTCAAAGTGGACTCCGGCATTTCCCCAACCTCCTGGGGATTAGGGGCGTGACCGTCAAACAACTGCCAAAACCGGCTGGTGATGGATTCCGCCGCCTTGGTGGATATCTGCTGTGAAATGATGGCTTTGCAAAGGACCTGAAAATATTTCCGGTTTTTCTTTAATTGAAACGGTCCGATCTCCCGAACCAATTGCGCGATCACGGGATCGCGCCGGTCGAAATGCTCCAGAATCTTACGTCGGCTGGGAAGTTTTGTTTGTGACACCGTCTTATTCCGTTCGCCAGACGCCTGTCACCAGTCCACCTGCAAGGCGCTTAACTGTTGCAGGTGGGGAGAGGCTTTGATCATCGCCTTGGCGTCTTCACTCAAATGACTGCCATACATGTCCAGAGTTTTCAGATTGGAAAGCGCTTTACAACCGGCCAGAATCTCAGCGGCATCGTCATCCAATCTGTTATAAGCAAGTGAAAGCAGAGTGACATTGGTAAGAACATCTCCCTGACATAGAGCTTCCAGGCCATCGACCCCCAACCGGGTTTTCGCAAGATAAAGTTCTTTAAGGTTTTTCATGCCGCCAGCCTGACTCAGAGCCTCCGCCCCTCTCGGCCCCAGCGGATTTCCCTTTAAATAAAGAATTTCGACTCCGGCCAGGGTTTCGGAATCGGCCAGGGCTTTGATGCCCTCTGGTCCGATGGTATTCCACTGCAGGTAAAGCGTTCGCAGGCGTTTCCAGTGGGGCGATTCCGCAAGAATCATAGCTCCCTGATCGGTGATTTTATTGTATCCCAAAGACAAAGACGCCAGTTTGAACAGGCATGGGGATTGGGCAAGAATGTTTACCCCCGCATCTCCCATGTAGTTTTTATCCAGTTGCAAAACCTTAACTTTGCCTATTCTGGCATATCCCATAAGGTCTTCCAACTCTTCGAGAATAAGGTCCTTGTCATTCAAGTCGAGTTTGAATTTTGGCTCCTCACTTTCCTCCGCGTCGGTAAAGATATCCGCTTCTTTAAGCACCATTGCCGTGTCATCGTCCGGCTCATCGGCTATCAACGACATATTGTTATGTATCAGACTCTCGAACAAAGGACTTAACATTTCAGATCCATGATTTCATTTGAAAAAATTCGATGATTTCCCGAGCGGTCACTACGGGTTTTTTGGATGTCGTATCGCAAATCATGTCAGCGGCTGATAGATATTTGGGTTCCCGTTCCGCCATGATGATTTTTTGTTCTTCTTCAAAAGACAAACCTTCCTTGAGAGGAGGACGATTGGGGTCGTTTTTAATCCGTTTCATGAGCGTTTGCAAATCCGCTCGCAAAAGCGCGGTCCTGCCCTGCTTTTTCAAACATGCAATATTTTGATCGTCGAGAACCACGCCGCCACCGCAATCAATCACGGCTTCACACTCCTTCGCCGATACTTCCCGGATGATTCGGGATTCTATTTCCCTGAACCTGGGCCAGCCCCATTGTTGCACAATTTGCGAGATGGGCATTCCCGCGGATCGGGCTATTTCTTTATCTATCGGAATCAATTTTCTTTTGAGTTTTTGAGCCAGGATTCTTGAAATAACAGATTTCCCCGTTCCCCGATATCCCAGCAATATAATATTCATAAATAGAGGGGATTTTCACTGAACCTGTAAAAAAATTCCGGGCAAAAAACTCGCGCCGGTTAAACGGACCTCCGATATGGAAGAACCCGCCTGAATTGCCTGAAATGGGCACTTTGATTTTCAGCAGGTTAAAATATATTGATACGGGATGCAAACGAAACTATCTCACTTTCCATTATATATTTAGACAAAAGCCCTTAAAACGGGTTATGCTACAATTCGATTACTCGTGGCAAAATGATTGCGGTCCTGAAAAATCCAAAACCCCTGTCATAAAGGATCTAACCGTGAAAAAACTATCGAATTTGACAGCATTGGCGGTTGGAATTTTTTTCCTCTGCTCGAATGCTGTTTGGGCTGAAGACGCCCCTGAAATCAAGGCACTTAAAGATGCATGTGAAAAGGGTAATGGAACGGCCTGCTTTAAAATCGGTGAAAGATACCGGACGGTGGAACTGGATAATAAAAATGCAATCGTATATCATCTGAAAGCCTGTGATAAAGACTATATTACCGGGTGCACCCATGCCGGTATCTTGATTCAGATGACAGGAAATCAATACAGCCCGCAATGGAAAAAAGCCGCTAAATTATATCTGAAAGGGTGCGATGCAAAATCCGACAAAGCCTGTTTCAACCTGGGCCAGTTGAAGTATAAAGAAGGCCGACAATCAGCGTCTAAAAAATATTGGAAGCTCTCCTGTGATTTGGGTAATCCTGTTGCGTGTAGCAATTATGCCAGAATTAACCGATAAACCACTAAACCAAAATGAAGAAAATACAAAATATCAACTGGGAAGCTCTGGTCAATGACGGGGAAAATTATGGTGACACCAAAGGAAAATTGTCCCCTGAGGAAAAAATCATTTTTGAAGCCATAAAAGATAATACGGTTCTGAAAATCCAGGACAGCTTTCTCTTCACCCAGAGAGGACCGGCCACAGCAGAACATGGAGAAAAATTAGCCGCCCTGATCGCGAATTTTGAAGCGATAAAAAAGATCAAAACTTTGATTCTTACCCACAATCACATCGGTCCCGGGGGAGCAAGAATTCTAACCGAGTCCGCCTTCCTTCCCAAAGTAACTTACCTGCATTTGGGGTCCAATCATCTGGGCGATGAAGGAGTCAAAATTATTGCCCAAGCTGAAATGTTTTCGGAAGTTAAAACGTTGAATCTGGAATGCAATGGCATCACCGCTGAAGGCGCCAAGGCGCTTGCCCAGTCGCCGGTGTTCACCAAGGTGACCTCGCTCAATATGGTGGACAATCGCGTTGGAGACGAAGGCGCCCTGGCAATCGCCGACTCGGATGCGCTGGCAAACCTGACCTATCTTCACCTGGGAGGCAACCGGATAAAATCCGATGAAGCGAAAAAGGCGCTGAAAGAATCTCAAAAACTCACCCAATTGGAAACCTTGAAAGTTTTTTAATCCCTCACACAACTACGGGTCTTCCGGACGCAGTAGTTCCGGACGCGAGTAGTTGACCAGGTCGGGCGTGGTTTCCACCCCTTCTCTCAGCATCAAGACTTTCAGTTTCATTAGAGTTTTGGTTTCCGAAATGGCTTGGGCTCCATCGTTGCCGAAAGAGTTGCGTCCGATATAAAGATGCGTCAGATTGATGAGGGTGGTCGATTCCCCAATAGCCCTCGCGCCTTCGTCGCCGATCATATTTTGCGCCAGCCGGAGTACGCGCAACGAGGAAAGTTTTGGCGTCGAGGCCAGGATTTTGATGTCGTCATCCCTTAATTTATTGGCGGACAGGTTCAGTTCCTCTAACTGCTCTATCACCCGCCCCTTTACAAACTCGATGATACCTGCGCCGTCGATATAGCCCCGCTCCAATACAAGTTTATTGAGGCTAACCATATGTTCCGTTTCCGCAAGCGCCTTGACGGTCTCATTGCCGATTTCATTCCATCCCACATCCAAGTGTTCCAACTTACTGAAATTTGGAGATTTGACAAATTCGACGACAGAAGCGTCGGTCAGCTTGTTATCGGACACGACCAGCACTTTCAGATTTTTCAACGCCAATGCCGAGGAGCCCGCCATTTCCAATAATCCCTGGTCGGTGATGTAATTGATGCCCAAATGGAGCTCTTCCAGACCGGCAAGATTTTCAGATTCAAACAAGGTCTTCAACCCCTCATCCGTGACCTGATTGTCGGATAAATCCAGAACCTTAACTGTTTTCACCTGATCCGACCGGGAAATGATTTGAACCTCATCAATAGCCAGATACTTTCCGGTTAATTTCAATACGGAGGGATCATCCTGGAGGCAAGACCCTATGGTTTCTTCCAGCTTGGAAGTTTTTTCCTCAAAGGAAGGCTCGTCATTACTGTATTCAGCGTCTCCGCCGCGAATAATACCCATCAACAACTCCTGAAAAAGGGACGACCCCGCCGCAAGCGGCGAGGAATGAAACCCGGTAAAGGTTAAAATATCGGTACTCTGAACGCAAATATTAATAAAAATTAATCACAAGTTAACAGATTTTTAATTCTTGTTTTTTTACAATGATTCATCTTTTCATTGCATAAAGCAACCGAAAAACCAATTAATGCAGATCAGCAGGAGGGACATTCGCCATGGTCATGTTCAAAACCCTGGATATTCGGGGCCTTTCCTTTTTCAATGCCTTTCAGGAAACGTCCAAAGCTTTTTCCGACATCAAAATAAACGGAGCTTTGGAAATCATTCTGGATCGCAAGAAAAATTTTACCGATGCTTTTAAAACCTGGGCAAAATCCAAAGGCTATAAAACTTCCGACATAGACGACGGCCATCGAATGATCCGTCTGTTCATAAAAAAGGTAAAACCCCATACAAAAAAGTAACTCAGGAATTTTCTCCGCTCCGGCAACTCGATAGACTGCCAACCTTTAACCATTTTTGGTATGGGAATCTGTCGGACCCAGGTCCCTGTTTTTCTCATAGATAATTCTCAATCCTTCCAGGGTGAGGAAGGGATCAATGACGTCAATGGATTTCGTTTGTGAAGAGATCCATTCCACAATCCCGCCGGTCGCAATCACCTTGGCCTTGCCCCCCAATTCCTCGCGGAATTTCCGTACAATGTTGTCGATCATCCCGACAAATCCGTGTACCGCTCCCGACTGAATGCTTTCAATGGTGGATCTTCCAATCACTTGAGCGGGAACAATCAATTCCACTCGCGGAAGCTTGGCCGCGTTATTGAACAGGGCTTCCATGGAAATCTGTATGCCGGGAAAAATGACCCCGCCCAGGTATTCCCCTTTTTTAGAAACAGCGTCAAAAGTCGTGGCCGTGCCAAAATCAACGATGATGATTGGCCCCCCATATTTTTCGTAAGCGGCGACGGAGTTGACTATCCGGTCCGCCCCGACTTCCGCCGGATTGCGGTACAGGATCGATATTCCGGTTTTAATTCCTGGTCCCACAATGATGGGTTCGCAGTCAAAATATTTTTGCGCCATCTCTTTCAAAATAGGAACCAGCGGGGGAACGACGCAGGCGATCACGATGTCGTCTATGGTTTCCGTATCCACCTTGTTCAGAACGATAAATTCTTTTATCAGGACCCAATATTCATCCGCGGTCCGATTCCACTCCGTACGAATCCGCCAGTGGGTCAATAATTTTTCATTGGAAAACAACCCGATCACGTTGTGGGAATTTCCAACATCAATCACGAGAATCATAAATACTCCTTTAAAACACCAGCATGACCAGCCTTGGGGCTGGACCCAACCAGCCTTGGGGCTGGACCCAACCAGCCTTGGGGCTGGACCCAACCAGCCTTGGGGCTGGACCCAATATTGACGTGCGATGGATTAATGGCTGGCTAAACCTTGCCTTGTGCTGAATTATATCCTGTTTTTTTCAGGGGCTCGCGAACAAAGTGTACCCCTCCGGGGCATGAAGGCAACGGAAGGGGTATCACAAGCGTCAAGCCCTCCTGCTTAGCAGGCTTTTCCTCCCCACGTAGTGGGGTGGGTTCAAAATATCAAACCGCAAAGAGCTTGACAACAGGGAAACGCTAAAACACCGCAAATATCGGAACAAACCCTGCGGGTATTCGATGCGTGCCAATTCCCTGGTATCCTTATGTTGAAACCGGATAAGGTCATAAGGTGATATAATAAAAGAACGGGTTAGTACTTAAAAGCTTTTACGTATTAAAATATCTAAAACAAGCATTAAATTATTTTTTTAAAGGTGAATCATAGTGAAAGATCAGTTTCATATTGAAATGGAAAGTGTGGAGGATTTTTTAATCGAAAAGTCGGCGGACGACTCTTTTTGGGAAGAAGTCAGTAATGAAGAGATTTTCAATAAGGTTCTGGCCGGCCTTCCTGAAGGGAAGATAAAAATATTTCTCGGAGTTGTGCGTAACGGAGGAGCCTTTAAATTGGGCGACTATTTTTACCGCATCAAAGCCCCGCTAGGCGGGCCAGCGTAGCGCTGGACCCCCGCTACGCGGGAGGAAAAGTGAGGCTGACGTTCGCTTCGCTCACGAACCCGCTCTCGTCATCGCGAGCCGCCACAGGCGGCGCGGCGACCCAGAGTCTCTGGATTGCTTCGTCGCTGGCGCTCCTCGCAACGACGATCAGTTAATTTCCTTGCGAAGGAGAGTTCAGTCAACCTAAATCCATCGCACGTCAATACCTGGTCCAGCGGCTACGCTGGTCAGCCCTCCAGCGTAGCTGGCTTTTCCTCCCGTGTAACGGGGCGTGGCGGGGTGATGAGATCAAGGGATTGCGGCGCCTGGGTGATGGTCAGCGGCAAGGGAGCAAAATAATCGCCATCCATTTGGGCGGGTTCGTCTTGTTCGGATCTGATGGTGATACGGTTCACCGAGTTCAGTTGCTTCCAACCCTGATCGGCTTTTCGGTCCCTCCAAACCGCCGTCATGCCGCGCAGTAGATCCCATTGGGTTTTACCGGGAATCAGGGAAACGGTGAAGCCCGGAGATTGTAAATCCGCTGAAGGAGCCAGTGCAAATTTTCCTCCATAAAGAGAACTGTTGGATACCACCGCCCACGCCGCTTCGTATTCGCAACCATCGGCGTCTACAACAAGCCTGGCAGGCGAATTGAAAAAAAACTCCTTCAGTCCGGCCACCCCATAGGCTCCCTTGCCGATAACATTTTTCAGATTCGATGAAACTCCGGCAACCACCCGGCCATCAAATCCCGCCCCCACCATTAACAGGAAAGCGCGTCCGTTCACCCATCCCACATTGATCGGTCGGGCAGGACCAAACGCGATGGTCCGCGCCGCCAACTGCGGGTCCTTTGCAAGACCCGTTTCCATAGCCAGAAGGTTGATCGTTCCCAGAGGAATGAGCCCGAGAGGAGTATCAGCTCCCAGCAATCCGTTGACCACTTCGTTGATGGTGCCGTCCCCGCCCGCCGCCACCACCGCTGAGTAGGATTCCTGCCGGATGGCCTCCTTGCACAATGTTTCCCCGTCGCCCGGTCCTTTGGTTTCACGCAGAGCGACTTGTACGCCAAGCGTTTCCAGGTTTTTTAGAGTTTGTTCCAGCATGGAGGACCGCGATCCCGCAATCGGATTATAAACCACCAGCACCTTCTGCCGTGGTGTCTTATTTTTCTCATTATTATCGGACCGTTTTTCCATGGTTAGTTCGGTGAGGGATAATTGAAATCGGGTCCTATCTTTATTATGGAACTCTTATATCTATCCCCAAACTCTGGAAACAAGTCAGGATGAGTGCAATGCGCCAGAATTTCCAGGGAATCCAGAATGCGTGGACCCGGACGATTAAAATAAGCATTTCCATCCACCAAATAAACTCTCGAATTTTTCAGAGCGGGCCATTTCTCCCAGGGAAAGGTATTTTTAATCAGGTCCATTTCCTTAAAGGTTTGCTCCAGCTTGAACCCACAGGGTTTAAAAATCACCACATCAGGTTCGATGTCATTTAGATCTTCCTTTGTGACCTGCCATGCCTTCTGTCCCGGTTCCGCCAGCATAAAGGTTCCCCCTACAATTTCTATCATTTCGGGAACCCACATGCCTCCCACAAAAACCGGATCAAGCCATTCCACAGTGAGAATATTTTTATTGAATTCGGGACCCTCTGGGATGGCATTGCGGATGGTCTCAATTTTTCGATCCACCTTGCTTTTAAAAGATAAATAGGAATCCTTCGCCCCCAAAATATCAGCCACATGTTCCAAATCGCTCCAGATATCATTCAACCAACAAGGTTTTAGAGAAATGATCTGGGTGTTCGGCCCCAATTCCTGCTCACAAGCTTGCTGTACCTGTTGGAAGGAGACGGCGCAAACATCGCACAAATCCTGAGTGATTATAAAATCCGGATCTAATGATTTAAGTAGCTGTAAATCAAGATTATAAACTGAGATAGAATTTTTCAGAATTTCCTCAACGGACTGGTGAATATCCCGGCTTATTGCACGATGCTTTATTCCAGAGGAGGTCAGCCTGGGGAGGTTGTTCACGGATGCGGGATAATCACATTCATGCGAAACGCCCACCAAATGGTTTTCCAACCCCAATTGGCAGACTATTTCTGTAGCCGAGGGCAATAAACTGATAATTCTCATTAGGCTCCCTGGGAACACTTAAAGGGGCCAGCGTGACGCTGGACCCAGCATTAGCATTCAGATATTGCTTGTGCAGAAACGTAATAACTTTCTATTAAAAGGAGGATCAGGTGCTCCCCCTTCACCGAAGTACCCGTGCCGGGCATGAAGGCAAAGGTGAAATACCACAGGGGCTGGGAGGATTTGTACACTCCTGGCGCCAACCGGGATGCCCCCCTTTATGCAAAGGTCCTCTTTTGCCCAGCGATTCACAGTAAAGAAATTGACAGAAAATAAAATTAACGATAAATTAAGCTGGAATCATATAAAAACTGTCGTCAAATCACCTTGGCAAAGTCCATTCTGCCTGACTGAGACTGTGAGGATTTTAATGATTTTGAATGACTGGCAAAATTTTTTCCTCGCCAAACTCGTTCCCACTCTAGAAAGTTTGGCAAGCGTTTTGGCAATTATTGCGTTTATCGCGCTTTTTATTTTGATCCCGGCCCTGGTCTATTCCTGCAATAAAAATATTCGCCGATGTTATAAGGAACTAAAACGTCAAAATCGCCTTCTGCAAAACCAGGCTGAAAACATCCATGAACTTAACAGCTGGATGCACTATTTCGATGACAAAATAATCAAACGCGAAAAAACATCTGCCACAGGGAAGATTGATCCCAAAAAAGTTTCTTCCTCTGAAAAAATTCAATCAACTGAAAAGATCAAACCCCAAAAAGTTGTTTCCCCCGAAAAAAGGGATTCTCCCCCTCTGAAAAAGGATCAGCCCAGATTCCCGGACACTCCAGTTTCCATTTATAAAAAAACCATTTGAGTTGATGGAAATTGCCTGAAAACCGTCTCCGACGGATTGCAAAATATTTGCTCCGGCAAATTCAGGCGATCAAAATATTCGTTTTTCGGAAACTTCTTCGACTATGACCCTGCCCAGCATCTTGCCGTCTAACGCAGGCGCATTTATCCGCAGATATTCCTTTACTTTGAGGACGGCATGCCTATCATCTATGGCTTTAATAAAGATGCTGAAGTCTTCATCGATTTTCGGATCGTCATTTTTGATCCGCCCCCGGACCTTGAAACAGGATTCTTTAATCATTTTATCATTATTATCCGGTATGGACTTTTTACAATTGATATTCTAAAATTTTATGAAATTGGAAGAAGCAACATAGTTACCATCTTCCAATACCCTTCTACATATTACAGGAATATTTGGATGCTGGCAGATTGGATATTAAAGCGAATCGAAGTTGAAAAATCCAAAGAAAACCTTGGCGGCGCAGATCTCAGCAATACCAAGCTCATCAAAGCAAAGCTCAACAATGCCAATCTCAGTGACGCCGATCTCAGCGACGCCTACCTCATCCAGGCCAATCTGATGGATGCCGACCTCAGCAACGCCGACCTGTCGAGGGCCGTTTTAAGCCAAGCCAAACTGAAAGGGGCCAATCTGAGCGGCGCTGATCTAACCGACGCTTACCTGAGTGAGGCCGATCTGCAAGAAGCCGATTTAGAGGATGCGGAACTGCTGGAAACTCATCTGGAGGGCGCCGACCTCCGGAAAGTGAAAAACCTGACTTGCGAGCAAATCGAGGACGCATATATCGATAAAAATACCAAATTCCCGGATTACCTGGAAATTTCCTGGACCAGTGACAATTCGTTCACATGCAAAATTAATTCTTGAAAAACGGGATCCTCCAATTACTCTCTGCTGGAATATCATCCATTTAAAGGTTATCTTATAGGTGCGATTCTATAAGTCGTCAAACAAAAGAATAATCAATCAAGCTCACTGTTTTTATAAATTATGAGGATTTATGTCTGATCACGAATTGACGGATAGAGAACGGGCGGAGGCATCCAAAAAGGAGCTTCAAGGCGCCGATTTCAGTGCGACCGACCTTAGCGGCGCGGACCTCCGAAGGGGAAATCTTGTCGAGGCGAATTTGAGCGGGGCCGACCTCACGGAAGCCCGGCTCAATTACGCCGATCTCACCCAAGCCAATCTCGGCAAAGCCGTCCTATGTTACGCCATTCTCATTGACGCCAACCTCAGCGGAGTCAATTTGATCGAAGCAGATTTAAAGGAAGCGGACCTTAGCCATGCCAAATTAGATCAGGCAGACCTCGAAAATACAAACATGGATAGGACTAACCTATCCGGGGCGGATTTGCGGAAGGCTCTGAATCTCACATGTGAACAAGTCGAATCAGCCGTCATCGACAAAAAAACCAGATTTCCCAGTTACCTGGAAGTTACCTGGCCTTATGTGGGACGGCACGGCGCCAATTTTCTTTGCAAAATCAGAACCCCGGAACAAACGGGAAAGAAAAAGAAAAAATTTGATTTCCACTACAGCAAATTGAACCAACTAGGTTAAAATGGGTGTTCACAGACAGTCAAAACTTCACCGCACCCTTCAACAATTAGGATGGTTGAAGTCCACTGAACTTGGATATTCAGAAATGTCCTTGGAAAAGAACCCCCTTCACTGCATAAACGTTTTCTCCAAGAATGATCTCAAAAATTCGGACCTGACCGGAAGGGACCTTTCTTCCATGAATCTGATCCGGGCAGATTTGCGTGAGGCCAATCTCAGTAAAACCAAATTAAAAGGGGTCAACCTGATTGACGCCAACCTCAGCGGAGCTAACTTGAGCGAAGCGAATCTCATGCGCGCGGTTCTGATAGGGGCAAACCTCAAAGGAGCC
>JADFGI010000024.1 GCA_022567815.1 Nitrospinota bacterium | reverse complement strand
AGGGCAAACCCTGGGCACTCCCCGCAGGCTGGACATAGCGTTTGCAAATGTGGACGACTGCCAGAAAGACATTGTAGAAACGCATCTTGGCCCCAATGTAAAGGCCGCATACGACGCCGGAGGCAACCCGACCAAAGCCGCCATTGGTTTTGCCCGTGGCAAAGGGGTGGACGTTGCCGACCTCACCGTTGAAACCACACCCAAGGGAGAGGTGGTGTGCGCCAGGGTCGAAAACAAGGGGCAACCCACTGCAAACCTTCTAAATATATTTCTACCTAAATTGTTCGGCAACATCCAGTTTCCAAAAAAAATGCGCTGGCGGGATAAAAAAATTGCCTTTGCCCGGCCCATTCACTGGATCACCGCCCTGCTGGGGGAAAAACCTCTGGACTTTGAGTGGGGCGGCATTCACTGCGGTGGTATTTCTTTCGGTCACCGGTTTCTCAAACCCACTTCCTTTCAAGTCAAAAATCTGCAATCTTATCTGCAAGGGTGCAAGGAACATTTTATAGTGGTGGAACCGGACGCACGTAAACAACAGATTGCCGATCAGGTCCGTGCCTTGGCTCATGAGATGTCAGGGGTGGTGGAGGACGATCCGGATTTATTAAATCAGGTGACGCATCTTGTGGAATATCCCGTTGGCGTCCGCGGAGACTACGACCCCAAATACCTGGAGCTTCCCAAAGAGCTTTTGGTGATGACCATGAAACACCACCAGAAGTATTTTCCAGTCAGTAGCCCGGACGGGCGATTACTCCCCCATTTCATCGCCATCAGCAACATGACCGTTGACGGCGGCGATGAGATCAAAAAGGGCAATGAGAGGGTATTGAAAGCCCGTCTGGAAGATGCCAGGTTTTTCTTTGAAGAGGACCGGAAAAAAAATCTGGAAGATTTTGTCGAAGAACTCAAGGGCGTGCTGTTTCAAAAAAACCTGGGAACATCTTACGAAAAAATGACCCGGTTTTCCGCATTGGCTGGGAATCTGGCGCAAAAAGTCTGTCCCGAAAAGCGGGAGCATGCTAAGCGTACCGCCCGGCTGTGCAAGGCCGACCTGGTCAGCCAAATGGTTTATGAGTTTCCCGAACTGCAGGGAATCATGGGAGGTTACTACGCCGCCTATTCAGGCGAACCCGACGAGGTGGCCCAAGGAATCAAAGAACATTACCGTCCGGCGTTTGCAGGCGACCGGCTTCCCGAAAGTCCTGTTGGCGCCGTGGTGGCCATCGCCGACAAGCTGGACACCATTCTGGGTTGCATCGGGGTCGGATTGATCCCTTCCGGTTCGGAAGACCCTTACGGCCTGCGCCGTCACGCCCTGGGAATCATCCAGATCGTGCTTGCCAATGGTTGGCAGTTTTCATTCAACGAATTGATCGACGCTGGAATCAACCAACTCGAGAAAAAAATAAAACTGAAACCGCAGGAGATCAGAAAACACACCGCGGACCTTTTTTCCCAGCGGTATAAGAGCCTGCTTACGGAGGAGGGGTATCCCTACGATGCGATTGATGCGGTTTTGTCCACCGGAATCGATTCATTAGTGGATGTGAAGCAGAAGGTCATCGCGCTTTCCGATTTAAAAAAGCTCCCCCATTTCGAGCCCTTGGCTATCGCCTTTCGGCGGGTGGTGAGTATCTTGACCGATGAAGCTCCGGGAGATATTCAGCAGGATCTTTTGACGGACCCGGCGGAAAAGGAACTATACGCCCAATACGTCAAAATTCAAGAGCCCGTGCAAAAACTGGTTTTGGAAAAAGATTTCGCCCAGGCCCTGCAAAAAATTGTCGAGATCAAGGGAGCGGTCGATGATTTCTTCGACCAGGTCATGGTGATGGTGAAAGATGACGCTGTGAGGAAAAACCGGCTCCATCTTCTTTATGGCATTTCCCGCCTGTTTGCCAATATTGCCGACTTCTCCAGGATTGTTCTTAAGGGATCTTCCAAAAAGTAATGATCGCCCAGCCTGAAAAGCCTTTGCAAAACAAGGAGATCATTTGATCGTCCTTGCGTCAGCCAGCGCACCGCTGAACGAGATATTTACGGTCGATGAGTTTATGGCTGATCGAATCTTTCATAGTGCTAAATTTTTCCTCCCGCGCAGCGGGGCCAGCCTGAGGGCTGAAATAAATTTTAACGTACTATTTGGGTTGAAAACGGAAAAGGGTTCCGGTAACCTCCTTACCGCTTCTAAAATGGGGATTTACAGCCCTTTAGTTTAGCTTTTTATCACGTCCTTCCGGGCCAGACAGGTAATGGAAAATAAATATGTTTATTCTTTCGGCGAGGGTCTAGCCGAAGGCACAGCCGATATGAAAAACCTCCTGGGAGGAAAAGGGGCCAGCCTGGCAGAGATGGCCTCTTTGGGCATTTCCGTCCCCCCGGGGTTTACTATCACCACAGAGGCCTGCCTGCTTTACTTCGATTCCGGCAACCGGTTGCCCCGTAAATTGTGGGCTGAGATATTGACCCACCTGGGCCAATTGGAAAACACGGTGGGGAAAAAATTTGGCGATGCCTCCAATCCTTTGCTCGTCTCGGTGCGTTCCGGGGCTAGGGTCTCCATGCCGGGGATGATGGATACGGTGTTGAACCTTGGCCTGAACGAAGAAACAACTCAAGGCCTTGGGCATCAAACCGGTGATACTCGATTTGCCTTTGATTGTTATCGCCGTTTCATTGCCATGTTCGGTAATGTCGCCCTGGGCATCGATTACGGAAGATTCGAAACTATCCTTGCCCGGAAAAAAAAGAAACGCAACATTCAAGTCGATACCGATCTCACCGCACAAAACCTCGAATCCATCATCCATCAATTTCGGGCGCTAATTAAAAAGAACGTTGACGAGGAGTTTCCGGATGACCCCATGGCCCAGTTGAAACAGGCCATCCAGGCGGTCTTCCTTTCCTGGAATACGCCCCGCGCGGTCACTTACCGGAAGTTAAACCAAATTCCCAACGATTGGGGAACGGCGATCACCGTGCAGGCGATGGTCTTCGGCAATATGGGAACCTCCTCCGCCACTGGGGTGGTGTTTACCCGCAATCCAGCTACGGGAGAAAAAAAATTTTTCGGGGAATACATGATCAATGCCCAGGGGGAAGATGTGGTGGCTGGAATACGTACGCCAAACCCTATCGCCGAACTGGAAGCGGAAATGCCAGAAGCCTACAACTCCCTGGTCAACGTTTATCAGAAATTGGAGAATCATTACCGTGACATGCAGGACCTGGAATTCACCATAGAAAACAACCATCTGTATATGTTGCAGACCCGCGACGGTAAACGAACGGTTTCAGCGGCGATTAAAATTGCTATGGACATGGTTTACGAGGGGTTGATAAGCAAGCAGGAAGCCTTGATGAGAATTCCAGCGGACCAATTAGATCAGGTATTTCATCCCATGATCGATTCGACCGTCACCTCCAAGGCGTTGGCCAAGGGACTGGGGGCATCGCCAGGCGCCGCCGTCGGGAAAATCGTGTTCACACCGGAACGGGCGCAGGAAATGGCTGAAAAAAAAGAACGAGTCATTCTGGTGCGTATGGAAACCTCGCCTGAAGATATTCACGGAATGAGCGTGGCCCAGGGAATTCTAACTGCAAGGGGGGGGATGACCTCTCACGCCGCCGTGGTTGCCAGGTCGATGGGCAAACCCTGCGTTTCGGGCTGTTCGGACCTCCATGTAGATTTCAGGAAAAAGAAATGCTCTTTAAATGGAACGATATTAAAGGAACTTGACAGCATCACGTTGGACGGAACCACGGGCCGGGTCATCCTCGGCGCCGTTCCCCTTATCCGCCCCCGCCTTACCAGCAACATCACCCGGATGATGAGTTTGGCGGGGGAAAACCGCACCTTGACAATCAGGGCCAACGCCGACACCCCGCACGACGCCTTTGTGGCGCGGGATTTTGGCGCCCAGGGCATCGGCCTGTGCCGGACCGAACACATGTTTTTTGATGAGGGCAGAATTCTTCTTATGCGCAAGATGATTCTGACGGATGACCCAAATAAGCAAGCCGAAACCCTGAAAAAATTGCTTCCTATCCAACGCGGCGATTTCACGCAAATATTCAAAGTCATGGAAGGACTGCCAGTCACTATCCGCCTGCTGGACCCACCCTTGCACGAATTTCTGCCCAATGCGAGCAAAGAGATAAAAATTCTGGCCAAGGAAATGAAACTGTCGCAATCGGCGCTGGTCAAGAAAATCAGTTCCATGCGAGAGACCAATCCCATGCTGGGTCTTCGCGGGTGCCGGTTGGGCATCGTGTTTCCCGAAATCTATCGAATGCAGACTCGGGCGATTATCGAAGCCGCCTGCAAACTGGTCAAAAAAGGCATGAAGGTTTTTCCGGAGATCATGATTCCTCTCGTTGCACATGTCAACGAATTCACAAAGGTTCGTGATGAGATCGTGGAAGTGGCCCAGGAGATCATCGAGAAATCCGAGGTGAAATTGTCTTATCAAATCGGCACCATGATCGAATTGCCAAGGGCGGCGATCACCGCCGATGAAATTGCCAAGGAAGCCGATTTCTTCTCCTTTGGAACTAACGACCTGACGCAAACCACCTTCGGCTTGAGCCGGGATGATGCCGGAAGTTTTCTTACCAGCTATCTGGAGCAGGGAGTGCTGGAAAAGGATCCCTTTGTGACGGTCGATGAGGCCGGCGTGGGATCCTTGATGAAAATCGCCGTGGAAAAAGGCAAGTCCGTGAATCCCGATCTGCATCTCGGAATCTGCGGAGAACATGGCGGCGACCCTGCCTCCATTGAGTTTTTTCATACCCTGGGACTCGATTACGTCAGTTGCTCTCCTTACCGCGTTCCCACCGCTATTCTGGCGGCGGCGCAAGCTTCCATCAAACACCGCTGACCCGGCTGAAAATTCCATCCGGGCTTAAATTCCCCGGCGAACAGGCCGGTCACATTTTCCTGCCTAGGAAAAAGGTGGTTGACTTCGCTTTAGTCTATTATTCATAATAACCAGTTCTATCATTAACTTGAACCCACTCTCCGTCTGGCTCATTCGCCGGATTTATTTTGCCTGCGGAGAGTTGGAATTCGGCTTGGTTGGACCCGCCATAGGGCTTTCATCCGGCAAATAAATGGAGGAATTAATGAATATTGCGCTCACGGGGATCACCGGTTTGGTGGGGTCCCATTTGATAAAACAGCTGTCCGAGGAGGGCAAAAATCATAATGTAAAAGCCCTGATCCGTGAAAACAGCATCGTCGATCATCTGAAACCCTATGAGGATGTGGACTACATCATCGGCGGTCTCGAAGACAAGGAATCGCTCGCCAATCTGGTGCAAGACGCCGATGTGGTGATCCACCTGGCTCATTTTCCGGGTCCCGTGCAGGCTACGGACGAACTGGTCCGGGTGAACGTCAACGGCACCTTCGATTTACTGGAAGCATCCAAAAAGGCAAAAGTGAAACAGTTCGTGGTCATGAGCGCCTGCACGGTGTTTGGGGAAATTCTTCCCAACGTCGATGCTTCCCATCCCGTTGATGAAACTCATCCGGTGCGCCCCAGCAGTCTTTATGGAGCCATCAAATCCTCAATCGAGTCGTTTTGCTACAGTTATTTTAAAAGCCGGGCGTTTGACGTTACGGTTTTGCGTCCGGTGACCATATACGGCGTACGGCCGCAGATCGATAAATCGGAATGGTTTCAAACCGTTGATTTCCTCGCCACCAACTACAATGTTGATCTCAAGGGAAGCACCAAATATGTTTCCGTGGACGCGGTTTGCCAGGCCATTGAAAAAGTTCTGGACAACAAGGACTCTGCGGGAAAAATCTATCACTTGATCGATGGTCACATTCATAATCTGGATCTGGGAAAAATGATCGTCGATATCATCGAATCGTTTGGAGAGGCCGAAGGTGTCATGGGCGAAGAGGGCGTGCCCATGTCCAACCAGGCGGCCAAGGATCTGGGGGTTGAATTCAAGGGCGAGGAAGGAATTATCGATTACATCAAGCTTCTCCATAAACTGCAAACCGAATACGGCGGAGAACGGTCCGTCCAAAACTGGTAACCCCCCCCTTTACAAGGGGGGAAGAGTTAGGGCTACGCTCACCCCGTTACACGGGGAGGAAGCTTGGGCCTGACGCTACGCGAGGCCCTGAAAACGATAAACCCATCGACCGTTAATATTTGGTCCAGCCCACAGGCTGGTGGGTCCAGCGTCACGCTGGCCAGCCCCAGGCTGGTCAATTTTTAGAGGTCTCCCTCAAGTTATGTTGTCATCGCAAAATTTTGTTGACCAGTTGACCAGTAAAGGATTCAACTTTTTTACCGGCGTTCCCTGCTCCCTGCTTTCCGGTCTGATCTCCTGCCTGGAGAAGACCCCGGATGTGCCTTATATCCCCGCTGTTCGCGAAGACGCCGCCGTGGGGCTGTGCGCCGGCGCTTATATGGCGGGATCGCTTCCTGTCCTGTTGATGCAAAATTCCGGTTTAGGCTACTGTTTGAATGCGTTCACTTCGTTGAACCTGATTTACAAAATTCCCACCCTGGTAATTATGAGTTGGCGCGGATGCGGCGGCAATGACGCTCCCGAACATATCATCATGGGCAAAATCAACGAGGATCTCCTTAAAACAGCCGGCATGGATTACGCGGTCATCACCCCTGAAAATCACCAGGACGTTTTGCAACGGGCGGTTCGTAAAATAAATGAGGAGCTTCCTTTCACGCTTCTGGTCAAGAAAGGGATTTTTGATGAAAGGCACTGAAGCGTTTCAGGAATTAATTCCCTTGCTGAAGGACCAACCGGTTGTACATGCCAATGGATACATCTGCCGGGAATCCTTTCAATTGCAGGACCGGGAAGCGAATTTTTATATGATCGGGTCGATGGGGCTGGCCTCCTCCATCGGGCTGGGCGTGGCCCTGTGCCGACCGGACAAAAAAGTCATCATTTTTGACGGCGATGGCAACGTTTTGATGTCAATGGGAACGCTGGCGATGATCGCCGCCACCGCTCCAAAAAACCTGGTGCACATCGTTTTCGACAATCAGGTTTATGAGTCCACGGGCAGTCAACGGTCTTTGTCGGGATCGGTTCCACTCGAGGAAGTGGCGCGAAGCTCGGGATATCCGGTGGCTTTGAAGGTATCGAAAAAAGAGGAGGTGAAACCGGCCTTCGAGAAACTGATGAATGGCGATGGACCTGGATTTTTACTGATAAAAGTAGATCCGGTTTTTGACCCTGAAACAGGCCGGGTCACTCATACACCGGAAGAAATCAAGACCCGGTTCATGAATGCTCTGGGTCGCCGTGAAGAAGGCTCCAGGAATTAGGCTTTTTCGGGGCGGGGTATTTTAGACTCAGCAGGGGAGCAACGTTGACCAAGCCTGACGCTTCCATAATTTCACACTTAGACTAGATCAATTCTTCGGTCGGGTTGTTTTCAGAAGAAATATTCTCCACTCCGTCGCGGATGGCGGTTTTTAACCGAAGCTCCTCTTCCGAAGGAATCTGCTTGACGACTTCCTGGGTTTTATTGTCGATGATTTTCAGCACCACATCATTGGCGTCGGTTACCGAGAATTTTCGGCTATTATCTGAAATAAGAGCGGCGTTTCTGTTTTCAGGTCGGCCTCCGTCCCCCGACGCGATTGCTGGAGGCGGCTGGCTTGAGGAACCCTCGGTCACTTCTGGAGTGCCACTTTCCGAGGCATTTTTTCCGGCGGGCGACAAGGTCACTGTATCTTTAGGGGTCGATTCCCCCTCCACCGCAGATTTGGCCGAAACGGATTTACCTGAAAATGCCTGTGGCTTGGCAGTTTGAACGTCTGCTCCTCTTACAGGATTGATTGATGCACTGTCCATAATCTTTTTTCCATAAAACCGGGGCTAATGGAAGAATCGCTTTCTTGACCGTTAACCGTTGAAAAACCCATAAATAACTGTATTTATTGGCGTTTAATATGTATCACTCTTATCGAGCAAAACCAACGCATTCTCTTTAGCGGCAAATTCCCGGATTTCTTTAGAAAAAAAATCGCTTATTTTTACCGGAGTTTTTTTGTGCGTGAAGGCAACTGAAAACGGAATAGTTTGTTGGAATTGTGCGGTTTAGGCAAGGATATTGATTGAACGAGCGGCCTCCAGAAGGTATGATATGCGGTTTAAAACTCCTCGCCGGACCAGCCTGGGGGCTGGACCCAATATTAACGTGCGGTGGGTTTATTGCTGACTGTATCCTGTATGGCGCCGAATTTAATGCCCGGAATCCTCCCACGTAGGGGGAAATCAAATATGAAAGATTTTGCCAAAATCCTAAAATACGCGTGCCCTTACAAAAAGAGCCTCATTTTTGCTTTTCTTTGTCTTGTGCTCACTTCAATGATCAATCTCGTATTACCGTTGATCGTGCGCAATATGATCAATGCGGTCATCGTGCTGAAAGACAGTGGGGTATTGGACACACTCACCCGCGACCTGGTTCTTATCATTCTTTTCCAGGCGATGTTTGCGGTCACTCACAACTATATCTTCGGGTTTGTCGGGCACCGGATGACCACCGATTTTCGCATTGATTTTTTTGCGCACATACAATCGCTCTCTCTGCGATTTTTTAATGATCGCCGGGTAGGGGAAATTTTGTCACGCATGAGCAATGACATCTCCGTCATCCAAAACGCCCTGGTCACCATTCCCGTGGCCGTCCTGAGGCAAACCATCACCCTGCTCGGCGGGCTGGCGATCATTTTTTATTTGAACTGGAAATTGACCGGATTGATCCTTCTGGTTCTGCCGCCCCTCATGCTGTTCGCCCGTATTTTCGGCAAACGACTGCGGGTTTTTTCGGAAAAAGTGCAGGACAAACTGGCCAAAGCGGCGGTGGTGCTGGAGGAGGGAGTATCGTCCATCAAGATAGTTAAATCCTACACCCGTGAAACTCATGAACAAAAGAGGTTTGAGAAAGAGATCGAGACCGCATTCGAGGAATCGGTTCGCAAGGTGAGAATTTCCTCCTTTTTCGGCCCCTTCATCCTGGGTCTCACGTTTTTGATCTCCGCCCTTTTGATTTGGTATGGCGGTTATCAAGTCATGCAGGGGGCCACAACACCAGGGGAATTGGCGGCATTTTTCCTCTATGCCCTCATCATCGCGGGTCCGATTGGCATGTTTGTCCGCATTTACACGCAGGTTCAGGAAGCTCTCGGGGCGGTCAGGCGGGTTTATGAAATACTGGATACGGAACCGCTCATTAAAAGTCCGGAAAACCCGGTCGCGCTTTCCGGGATTGAAGGAAAGATTGAGTATGAAAATGTCACCTTCGGCTACCGGGAAGAGTCTCCCGTTCTCAAAAATGTGAGTTTTGAAATTTTACCGGGTGAAACCGCCGCACTCGTGGGGCCGACCGGCGCCGGAAAATCGACCGTCATTCAACTGTTACACCGGTTCTTTGACCCCGACAAAGGGTGCGTTAAAATCGACGGCCACGACATCCGGCGGCTGGAATTGAAAAATTTCCTGGAACACATCGCTCTGGTGCCGCAGGAGACCCTGTTGTTCGGAGGCTCCGTCCGGGAAAATATTCTTTACGGCAAACTCGACGCCACGGAAGAGGAATTGATAACAGCGTCCAAATCGGCGAACGCGCATGAGTTCATCCGGCAACTGGAAAATGGATACGACACGCTGGTCGGTGAAAAAGGAGTCAAACTCTCCGGCGGGGAACGGCAGAGAATCGCCATCGCCCGCGCGCTCTTGAAAAATCCAAAAATTCTGGTTTTGGACGAAGCCACCTCAGCTCTGGACAATCGGTCGGAATCGCTGATTCAGGAAGCCATGGACCGGCTCATGGCGAACCGGACCACGATCATCATTGCTCATCGACTGAGCACGGTTCGCAATGCGGACAAAATCATTGTTCTGGATAAAGGTTGTGTGGTGGAAGTGGGCAAGCATGACGAACTGATGGAAAACCAAAATCTTTATTATGATCTTTACACCCTGAAAATGATAGAAACCCCGTCCTCGCCCGTTGAAGCCTGATATAGTGGACCTCAGTTTCCCTTTACCCTGGAGACTTTTTGCAAGCAACACCTCCCCTGCTAAGTGTCGGAACCATAGACCCGCGTAGCGCTGGCCAGCCTGGGGGCTGGATCCAATATTGACGTTTGATGGGTTTTTGAAGAATTAATAGTTTCCCCATAATCTATAGGTTCCCAAGGGCTCGTGAGCGTGTGATATTCGACCTTTGCCTTCATGCCCCGTAGGGGTAAAGCGAACGTCAGCCCTCCTGCGTAGCAGGCTTATCTTCCCCGCGTGGCGGGGAATTTTATGAAAAAAATAAAGTTTTTATTCGCCATACACAATCATCAACCGGTGGGCAACTTCGGCCACGTTTTCGAGGAGGTCTTCAAGGTTTGCTATCAGCCTTATTTCGAGGTCCTCAACCGGTTTCCTGAGATAAAAACGACGGTGCATTTTTCCGGTCCGCTACTGGAATGGCTGAAACAAAACCAGGCCGATTACCTGAAAATGTTGAAAGACAGGGTCCAGGCTGGCCGATTGGAAATCCTGAGCGGCGGGTTTTATGAGCCCCTGCTGTCCACCCTGCCGGAGGAGGATGCCATCGGCCAAATCCGCATGATGAACCAGTTCATCGAAGCGGAATTCGGGTGCGTGCCGCGCGGATTGTGGCTTGCCGAACGTATCTGGAATCCGGACCTGCCGAGAATCATAGCCCAGGCAGGCATTCAGTACACCATCGTCGACGACACCCACTTTTATTATTCCGGCCTGGAAGAAAATCAGATACAGGGGTATTACATTACCGAGCGGCTGGGGCATCCTTTGTTTCTTTTCCCCATCAACAAAGAGCTTCGCTACGGCATTCCTTTTAAATTGCCCGAAGAGACACTTGCCACTTTGCGGCGGGCCAAGGACGAACTCGGATTCACGGGGATGACTTATGCCGATGATGGCGAAAAATTCGGCAGTTGGCCAGAGACGCATCAATGGGTTTACAAGGAAAAATGGCTGGAAAACTTTTTTTCCGCCATCCGCGACAATGCGGATTGGCTGGAAACCCTCACCTTCAGCGAATACATCGATCAGCATTCGCCTGAGGGACGGATTTATCTGCCAATGGCATCCTATGAAGAAATGATGGAATGGTCCCTGCCAACGAACGCCGCGTTGAAATTCAAGTGGTTGAAAGAAGAGTTGCAATCGAAAGGAGTCGCGGAGGAGCGGTATAAACTGTTTTTGCGCGGCGGACAATGGGACAATTTTCTGACCAAGTACGAAGAGAGCAACCTCCTGCACAAGAAGATGTTGTACGTCAGCCGGAAGGTGAAAAAACTTTCCCCTGAAGATCAGGAATCGAGCGGCGCCTTGCGGGAACTTTACCAGGGGCAATGCAACTGCGCCCAATGGCATGGCCTGTTCGGCGGCCTCTATCTCAACTATTTGCGCCACGCCCTGTATCAGCATTTGCTGGCGGCGGAAAAAATTGCCGATGAAATAACCGGCCATGATTTCGCCGCGGAAACGCTGGATTACAATATGGATGGAAAAGAAGAAATCCTGGTCAGCAACCAGCAAATGAATGCCTGCATGGCTCCCGCTTATGGCGGGGCTTTGATGGCGATCGACTACCGTCCCGCGTGCTTTAACTTGAGCAATGTTTTGCGGCGGCGGGAAGAAATTTATCACCAAACCATTCGGGACGCGGCGCATTCCGAAAGCGACGGCGATGGCCAGCCTCAATCCATCCACGATCGCGTCAAATTCAAAGAACCGGATTTAGAGAGCAAAATCTTTTTCGACCGCTGGGAACGCTATTCCTTTCTCGACCACTTTATCGGACCAGACACCACGCTGGAAAATTTCAAACAATGCCGTTTCGAGGAGCAGGGAGACTTCGTCGATCAAGTCTATGAGAAACAGTCCGACGGCAACCCGCAAACGGGAGAAAATTATACGCTGGCCTTAAAGAGAACCGGAACCGTGACTCAACAGGAAAGTTCCCGCCAGGTGACGGTCGAAAAGAAATTTATCTTTTCGCGGACGCAGGCGGAAATTCAAGCGCATTACAAGATCGCCAATGAAAGTGAAATTCCCTTGAGTTTATGGTGGGGCGTGGAATTCAACTTCACACTTCTGGCGGGAGATGCCGAGGACCGCTATTACATTTGCCCCGGCCATTCCCTGGAATCTACCCGGTTGATAAGCGAGGGGGCTCTCGATGACGTGGAAAGTTTTGGCTTGCGGGACGACTGGCACAAGTTTCAATTGTCGATTTCTTTTTCGCCCGCCGTTTCATTGTGGCGGTTTCCCGTGGAAACGATTTCTCAATCGGAAGATGGATTCGAACGCACCTATCAGGGATCCTGCCTGCTTGCCCACCGGAAGTTGAGATTGCTCCCCGGCCAATCGGTGGAGCAAAATATCACCTTAAAAATTTCCCAACCAGCGCCAGCGTAGCGCTGGACCAGCCTGGGGACTGGACCCAATACTAACGTACTATGGATTTTTGGCTAAACCCTTATTCGCACGAAATTTTTCCTCCCGCGTTGCGGGCGTGAGCAAGTTCCCCCTATGGGGGCAGGCGCACTCCGCGGAGGCGACCTTTGCATAAGAGGGTTTTTGAAAAAGGCAATTGGTCATTGTGAAGATAGCATTGGTTTTTGCAGAAAAGAGTTCTCAAGAAAATCCCCCTTTAAAAATGGGGGATCTACTCCCCCTTCACCAAAGTACCCCTTCGGGGCATGAAGTTAAAGGAGGGGATACCACAAGGGCCGGGGGGATTTAAATCTTTCCGTGTTATGTCTCTCCGCGTAGCGGGCGGTTATTTGGCTTGAGACAAAGAATTGACATGTTTGGCGATGATTTCGTTTTCCGTGACGGTTTCCACCACGCGATACCCCGGCTCAAAATAAACGTTTTCGCCGCGAATTTCTTTTCCATCGGCAAAACGAATGAGGAGGAAAAAGGTGTCTTCACCATCGTTATGAAATTTGACCACCACCTCAGCCCCAACATCGATTCCTCGCAGGATGACATTTTTCCTGGATTTTTCTGTTTCCAGGTGAATGGACGAGATGGGCTTACCGCTTTTGTTGAGCACAACAACTTCCACGTTGGGTTGAGTGTTTCCCAAAAAAATCAGCAGACCAAACCCGAGGGTGCTTACAAAAATCAGTATCAATAGATATTTATTTCCAGGTTTCATTGCTGACGATCCTTGACGTGGGAATTAAATAGTTTAACTGCGGGGAACCTGAAATAAAAATTTTCTCACCTGGTTTTTAGGAAAATCCATTCTAACATTTTTTCTTTATAAATAAGGGAAGACACCGTCCCTAAACTGGCAAAATTTTTTTTGTCCTATATTTTCAATGAGTTAAAAGACAAAGGGTGGTGGAAAATTCCGGCGGCAAAAATTCATGTTTCGCGAGGGAAAATTTTTGAACAAAAAGGTTGGAATAAACGAAATAATGAGCGTATCTTAACTTACAAATTTCATCTTCTGTGCGACTCCTTCCAAACGGAGGTGATTATGAAAAGCCCTTTCAAAAGATCAGATTCATTTTTCCACGCCTTTGCTAAAGAAGTCCTAGCTGAAACAAAATTTGAAGAAAATAAAGTGCCTGAATACTTCGACAGTGATTTGCATGATGACGATTCCGTTATGATGGCGGAGATTTACGGCGGAGATTTTCAAAAAGTCTGGAAAAAAACCCACAAAAAATGGTGGGTTTAATTTACCGGTCCAGAAGCAAAGCCTGTTCCTGATTCTTCCTGATGGACCTTGGATGACCGGGTCAATATCCCTTGGCCAACGCTCCCGGTCGGCGCGGGTCGGAAGCACCGTAAAACCCGTTGGCCCTGCGCAGGATGGATTGTGTGGAACCGATGGGTTCGGTTTCCGCGATCAGGTGGCCTTTGTCCGCAAGTGCGCTCAGGGTTTCCCGATTGAAACCAGGCTCGACTTCCAATTGGTCTGGCAGCCACTGGTGATGGATGCGTGGCGACCGGGTAGCGTCTGCAATATTCATTTCATGATCCACCACATTCAATATCAACTGCAACGTCGTGGTGATGATCCGGCTTCCTCCGGGGCTTCCCGTTGCCAGGAAAGGTTTGCCATCCTTGAAGACCAGCGTGGGCGTCATCGAACTCAAGGGCCGTTTCAACGGCTGAACCGCATTGGCCTTTCCCCCAACCAATCCATAAGCATTGGGAACACCCGGTTTAGCGGAAAAATCATCCATCTCGTTGTTTAATAAAATGCCGGTCCCTCCGGCAACGATCCCCGAACCGTAACTGAAATTCAAGGTATAAGTATTGGCGACGGCGTTTCCTTCCCTGTCCATCACCGAAAAATGAGTGGTTTCAAAGCTTTCATACGGCAAGGGATTGCCCGGTCGAATTTCCTTGCTGGGTTTGGCCCGGTCGCGTTCAATCGACTTCCTCAGCTGGTCAGCATAAGACTTGGATAACAGCCCGCGCATCGGCACTTTCCAAAAATCAGGATCTCCCAGATGACGACTGCGGTCCGCATAAGCGAGCTTCATGGATTCAGCCAGCAGGTGAAGCGTACCGGCGCTTTTGGCCCCAAGAGAACGCAGGGGATAGCCTTCCAAAATATTCAGCATCTGGATCAGATGAATACCTCCGGAACTGGGAGGCGGCATGGAAACAATTTCATATCCCCGGTAAGTCCCGCGCACCGGCTCGCGAATGACCGCCCGGTAATTTTGTAAATCTTCCAGGGTCATCAAACCCGCATTGTTTTTCATTTCCTCGGCCAGCTTTTTTGCGATGGCTCCCCGGTAAAAAGCTTGCGGACCCTGCTTGGCGATCTCGTTTAACGACCAGGCCAAATCCTTTTGCTGTAACACGTCTCCGGGACCATAAAGCGCACCATCCTCTTTAAAAAAAATGTTCACCGTCTCAGGCCAACGTAGCAGAGTTTCGCGGTTCTTCCTGAGGCTGGCGGACAGGGGGAGGGTGACAGGAAATCCTTGCTCCGCCAAACGAATCGCGGGGGCCATCACCTGCGGGAGGGTCATGGTTCCGTATTTTTTCAGCGCCAGGGAAAGCCCGGCAACCGTGCCGGGAACGCCAACGGATAGATGGGTGAACCGGGAACGCTGTTCGACGGCGTTGCCCTCGCTGTCCAGAAACATATCACGGGTGGACCGGGCGGGCGCTGTCTCGCGGTAATCAATGGCGATGGTTTCACCTGTTTTGGCAATATGCACGATCATGAATCCCCCGCCGCCGAGGTTTCCCGCCTGCGGCAAGATGACGGCCAAAGTGAACCCAATGGCTACAGCCGCATCCACAGCGTTCCCGCCCTGCTGGAGAATCTCGACGCCAACCCTGGTAGCAGTCGCCGCCTGCGTTACAACCATGCCATTTCGGGCATATATGGGCTGGGCGGCGGAATCCGGGGATACCGTCCCACCGCGTGGCACGCAGGCTGTCAGCGGTGCAAATAGAAGCACACAGACCAGAAAAATCCGCAGAAATCCCGTCATTCCGAACCCGCAACGCGGGGAGGAAGCTTGGGCCTGACGCTACGCGAGGCCCTGAATCCTCTGGATAAAAAATTCAGCATTTATGATATTTCACCATTGTCTTCATGCCCCGCCCCACTACGTGGGGAGGAAGCTTGGGCCTGACGCT
>JADFGI010000023.1 GCA_022567815.1 Nitrospinota bacterium | reverse complement strand
AGAAGGATGACACCCCAAAGTCAAGAGACCGGGGTTTGGAGGGAGACTGGGATAAAAAGAAAAAATCTTTCATCGCAGGGAATGCAGAGGTCGCAGTGAAAACACTGGGGAAAGGTCTGAGAAGATTGTAATTTTTTTCTATATTTTCTTTTCAACTTTTCCGTCCTCTGCGGGTCAAGGAAAAAGCTGTTTCAATTCCGAGATGTCTTTGATAGTCCAATCGGGCTTGAGGGATTTTAGAGCCTGCAAATCGCCCATGCCATAAGTCACGGCGCAGGTGTGGACGTTGGCGTTCTTTCCGGTTTCGATATCCACCGCACTGTCGCCCACCATGACCACTTCGTTAGGCGATAATCGGTATTGGTCCAGCAAGTGGTTTAAACCTTCGGGATCGGGTTTGCGGGTCTTGAAACTGTCGCCGCCGATGATGGATGGAAAGCGGTGCAGGTAGTCGAGGCTTGCAAGAATTTTTCTTACGAAGTCCTCGGGTTTGTTGGAGCAGATGGCCTGATTTCTGTCGGAGAAAAACTCGATCGTTTCCCGGCAGTTGGGATAAAACGCGCTGTTGTCCATCAAGTGGGCGCCGTAGTGTTTGCGGAACAGCGCGACGGCGTTGTCGATGTCCTCCACGCCGGAGCCGTTGAGCGCACGCGTCATGAGCATGACCACGCCACTGCCGACGCAGGTTTTGACGACCTCTTTATCCAACAGGGGCCGACCCAGTTCCTTTAGGGTGAGGTTGACGGAGAGAGCGATGTCGTCCAGCGTGTCAACCAGCGTCCCGTCGAAATCGTAAACGATGAGCGAGATTTTCTTCATTCATTCAAGCAAAGGGAAAATCCCTCCGGGTTTGCCGAGCATACCTTTGCTATTCATCGATGCTGGACGCGAATCGATAGGCTTTGACGATATTGTTTTCATCAAACAAAATCACCAGATCTTTCGATTTGGTTTCGGTGAAGACGTTATATCTGTCGAATTGGTAGGTCCACATGGTATGGGTGTTTTCAATACCCTCCTTGAAGGGGACCCCAAACCAATCCAGAACCTCGGACTGAGTGGTCACGTTGTTTTGGATGTTCTGTACCTTTTCGCTGGAAAAATTTTTCCCTACTGATCCGCATCCGATTGCCAATAAAAGAATCAGAAGGAACCACAGGCCATGCCAGGATTGTTTCATATGTATTTCTCCTCAAATGAGATTTTGACTTTTATTTCAACGGGGTACAGGGGGCTGTCGAGGTTTAAAAGGTTTATGGATTGGCAAAAACAAGTTTATGAGAGCCATGAAAATTATAACGCTAAACGGTGACAGTAAGCAAAGATTAATCTGCTGAAACGGGGATGAACAATCATTTTTGGCTGATTCATAATATTAAGGAGACCTCTAATAATTCGATAATTTTCCTTCAGGCAACTCGCGGGCCCTTATTTCATAATGGCCGCTCATGGCCAAATGTAATTTTTAGAGGCGCCCTTAATTTATTGTTAATACCTTTTTATATACTTTGAAATCCCATTCATCCACTTCAAGGCTGATGTTGTTATAATGCCAATTGAGGCCATAGTGACTTCCAATCCATAAAATAACTATCTTGAAGGGCAAAAAAAATTAAAATTCGGAACTGCATGCGGTTGAATCGTGAGACAGCCAACAAAGTTTTTTATTGACACTAAAAAATTGTCAATTGCCTGATTCTAAGTATGTTTAACCGCACAAATATCTTGACCCTAAAAGGCCTTGAAGTTATATTACTTCGGCTTATATATAAAAATTTCACTGAAGAAACCGTTCTTTGGAGTCAAATTAAAATTGTTTTTTATCAGAAAGTCGAAACATATTTGGGCGAAGAAAATTATCTTTAAATCCCAGCCGGGTTATAGAACAATGAATAAATATCTTAATCCCCAAAAAATTCAATCGCGGAATGCAATACAGGGCCAGTTGCCGAGCTGTTTTAGATCAGTTCTTAATCCTTTATTGATAGCCGTGTTTGCCTTGGTGTTCTCGTCTTCATGTGTCAAACCAGGCCAGGGTGCCGGAGCCGATGATTCTCCAAAAATGGTGGAGAAGCCAGGCATGATGGATAAATCCTCTATGGCCGGTATGGAAGGCAAGGGAATGACCGGTAAAGACAAGGCCATGGACTCCAGGAAGGAGATGATGAAAGAAAAATCTCTTGATGGAAAAGCTCCGGCTGGGGATGATTCAAAGGATGCGGCTCTTCAGGCCGCCAAGGATCACGACGCCTTGTTTGCGGAAAGCCGTTATCCTTCCGCGGCAACCTGCGGGACCTGCCATCCCAAGCACTATAAGGAATGGGCGGTATCGCAACATGCCTATGCTCAGCTCAGCCCTATTTATATGTCGCTGAACAGCGAGATCAACGAATTGACCAGCGGCACCGATGGTGACTTCTGCCTGCGCTGTCACAGTCCCATAGGGGCCAACTTGGGGGAATCTCCTTTCATTTCCAATCTGGAGCGGCACCCGACTTCCCGTGAAGGCATTACCTGTGTGGTTTGCCATCGCATCGACAGGGATTTTAACAAGCGCAGTGGGCGTCTGTCTTTGGTCGAAGGCGGTTTAATGACGCCGGTCTATGGGCCTGCGGGCAATGAGGAATTGGCGCGGGTGCTTGCTACTCCCGATAAATACCGGGGGCTGGTGACGGAAGAAGGCAAGCGTGGCCGGAAAATCCACGGCGAAATTAAAAAATTCGCTTCACTTTCCTCGCCGATGTTTTGCGGAACCTGTCATGACGTGACCCTGTTGAACGGTTTTCGGCTGGAAGAGGCATTCAGCGAATACCGGTTATCTCCTGCCGCCGCAAAGGGCGTTACCTGTCAGGATTGCCATATGGGCAAGGTCGAGGGAATTCCATCCGGTTACGAAGTGGGGCCTGCGGCCATTGTTGGCAAACAACCCACAAAGGATCGAAAAATAACCTCGCATTTCTTTGCCGGGCCGGATTATTCAGTCATTCACCCTGGTATTTTTCCGCATAACATAGAAGCACAGGAATTAGCCAGCATGGCAGAGTGGTTGAAATTCGATTACAAGGCTGGTTGGGGGACCGATGAATTTGAGGACAACGTTGCCGAAGATGCCAAGTTCCCTCTGCGATGGGAATCGGTTGACGACCGGTACGATGCCCGGGAAATACTAAACGTTCAATTTGAACAGTTGGAATGGGCTCGGGGGAAGCGCCTGGAAGTCCTCCGCAATGGATACTTCCTTGGGGAGGTCGTTGTCCAGAAGAGCGACCTGGGTGGAATCAAGTTTAAAGTGAAAGTCGAAAACCTCACTGACGGACATAATGTGCCTACTGGGTTTACCGGCGAGCGGCTGGTTTGGCTCCATATCGTGGTTACCGACCCCGCCGGAAAAGTGATTTTTGAATCCGGTGATCTGGACCCGAATTATGACGTGAGGGATCATGAATCATCCTACGTTGCCGATGGGGAACTGCCCCTTGATAACCAGTTATTCGACATAAGGTCCCGATTCGTCGTTCAAAACATTCGTGGTGGCGAGCGGGAGCGCATCATTCCCATTCCTTACCCTGTTGTTACCATTCCTTTTGTCCGTCCATCGATTCAATCGCTTATTTTGACGGGAGAGCCGACCACCGAGCGCGTTCACAGAAAAGGAATTGAGCCTTTGGGTCATCGATGGGCCAAATATAAGATCAAGGGAAAAGCTCTCACCGGTAAAGGTTCCTATAAAATTTTAGTGGAGTTCAAGGCGGCTATGGTTCCGGCCAATTTGATAGGGGCTATTCAGGGCAGGGGTTTCGATTATGCCATGAGCGCCCGTGAAGTCGTGGATGGCGTGGTGGCAGGTCATGAAGTTCTCTATAAAAAAGAAATCACCGTTGAGGTGGCCAGATAGCAGTCCTTTTGCCACTTTGAAAAACTAAAAGTCTTATTTATTGTCCACTCATTGCTTCGGAGGAGGGGCAGTGCCCATGACAAGGCCGCGCAACGTCTGGTTAACACCGCTCAATATCGTCTCGATTGGTTTTCTATTGATGATCCTGTTTTTTGGCTTGGCAACGGCGGCCTTTGCGGGGTGGTTGTACCCTTTGGGCGAAACCAGGGAAAAATCCCGATTTTCCGAGGAACATATCCAGCTTAAAGCCCCATCGGACACAGGCAATCGTCCGCCTCTGATTTTTGAGGGCGGAGACCTTTTTCTTGGTACAGGCAACCTCTATGAAGGGTTTGAAACGCCTTGGGGCGCCCTGTGGCAACCGCAACTCTGGGTCTTTGCGACCGTTCGTACCGCAGTGTATACCTTTGAAAATGGAGTCCAAAGTCCTTCCGCAGAGTGGGGTACCCGTGTAGATCTTTACGCTAATCTTCAGCTAACGGGGACCGAGAAGATAATCGTAGGTTTCCGGCCCACGGATAGAAACCGGTTGGACCGATTCAGCCGTGTCACCTTTAATAATAATCGCGGAGGGGATCAAGAAGAGTTCAATATGGATGTCCGGACCCTGTTTTTTGAGGGTGATTTCGGAAGCCTTTTCCCTGGATTGGATAGGGCTGGCGTTACACAGCTGGACTATGGTTTTACCGTCGGAAGACAGCTCCTGCAATATCAGGAAGGCATTTTGCTCAACGATGAAGTTGACATTATTGGGCTGGTTCGAAACAATATCAGGTTTCCTGGCATATCCAATTTACGAACCTCCATTGTTTATGGATGGAACGAAATTGGGCGAAGTAACGCCGGCAATAACAACGCCGCCAAATTTATCGGTTTTTTCAATTCCATAGATACTCATGTCAGCACGATAAATCTGGACGTAGTATTTATTCCAGACAGTGTGAAAGATGGCGATGGTTATTATGTCGGCTTAGCTACAATCCAGCGTATCGGGCATTTCAATACCGCTTTCCGAATCAATGCTTCCATTGCTGAAAATGGCAACAATGACAAGGTGGGCGATGGAGTCCTGCTTTCCTCCGAAATTTCATTTACCCCCCACAAATCGGATGACATCGTTTATCTGAATCTGTTTGTTTCCTCCGGGAACTTCACGCAAGCGGGTCGCGAGCCCGTGGTTGGCGGACCTTTAGGCGCTTTCGGCATCCTTTTCGCTTCGCCGAGTCTGGGAAATTTCGCTTCCGAACTCAACAGTTTTGCCGATGACGTGGCTGGCTTCGCCCTGGGTTATGAGGCGTTCTGGGACAATCACCGGCGAAGCCTGACGTTGGAAGTCGCGGCCCGCAAGGATATGGGGGGAGACGGTTTTGATGACCTTGCGGTTGGCTTCGAGTTTCGCCAACGATTGGCCCAGCGCCTTCAATTACAGGTTGATGCTCACCGCTCATTTCAGGAATTCCGTGACGATGGATATGGATTTCGTACGGAGTTGCAGTACCAGTTTTGATCGCAACCGAGGTGTCTCTTTTTTAATCTTCGGATGTTGAAAGCAATTATATTTATAAACTTATGTGATAGCCTGAGGAAAAATTCACTTCAGCCAAAGAGGGTGCAATGAATAGAAACTGCGTAAAATCAAATTTACTGCTCATTTTCTTTTTTTCCTTCATTCTAACTGGAATGCTTGGTGTGACTCCCAAACCGGTTTCTGCCGAAGTTTTTAATACGGGGCCAAAAGGTTGTGAAGAATGTCACGAAGGTGAATTTAAAATTTGGAAAAAAACCAGGCATTTTACTTCGTTCAGCACCGCGCACAGAGAACCCAAAGATTCCGCCAAACCCTCTCCAAAAAAGATTTTAAAGGCCGTAGGTGGGAAAAAGAGAATGAAGAGAAATGAAACTTGCGCGCTTTGTCATTACACTTTGGAACAAAAAGATGCTGGGGCCAAACCTTCAGTTAAATCGGGAACTTCTTGTGAGAGTTGTCATGGCGCCTCCTCGGAATGGCTGGCTATCCATGATAACTATGGCGAAGGGATAAAAAGGCAGGATGAAAGTGCGGAAAACAAAAAGGCAAGAATTGCGAAGTCGACCGCGGCGGGGCTTATCTGGCCGGATATGCAATACCAAGTGGTTGAAAACTGTATGACCTGCCACGGGTTGGCTCATCCTGACCTTGCCGGAGACGTATTGGCTAAAATGTTGGGCGCCGGCCACCCCATCAATCCTGATTTTGAAGCGGTCAAATACTCCCAGGGAACCGTCAGGCACCGATACACTCTTGAAGACATAGAAACCAACAGGGAAATGACCGAACCGGAAACGGCGGAGCTGTTTGTCATTGGTCATGCGGCGGCGCTGGTATCCGCCAAGCAAGCCATGTCAAAATCCGATGAACCAAAATACACCGAGGCCCAGAACAAGCGAACGGAAAATGCCAAGGCTGTCCTTTCCCTTTTGAGCGATATTCCCGAAGCCGCGGCTTTGCTGGCATCACCCAGCCGGGACAATGCCCTCAAACTGGTAGGCGCCATAAAGGGCAAGGATTTGTCCGGGAAGGTGGGCTCCAAGCTTCCGGCTAAAGCCGACTATAAGTAAGGTTCTGAACCAATGGTCCCAACTCCATAGACAACTCCGGTTGACAATTCCAACCGGAATGGAAATGAAGAGAAGCCCTGTAGTCGTTCAGCTACAGGATATTTTTGTCAATGAACTGATAGCCTCCCGTTCCGAATTTTTACCAGGGACATGTCACTTGATTTCCTTTAGGAAATCAATCGAAAGGTTGATTGGATTATTATGGCTACAATGTCACGTCCTGATAAAGGGGACCAACCATTCGGAGAGGACATGACGGATGCGGAAGTTAAACGCATTCTGTCTTTACCTGCACTCCAAATATTAAATAAGGAAAAGTCTTCGGTAATCACCCGCCTGGAAAAAATTCTCAAGATTCACGCCCGAGTTATGCGGTACGAGCCGAATGGGATTGTCATTCGTGAGGGAGATTATGGCAATTCCGCGTTTTTTGTACTGAGTGGAGAAGTAGGTGTGGTATTGGGCCTTCCACCCGAGAGTTTGGGTCGAAGAACTCTCCATAAGAAAAATTTCTGGCAAGCCCTGTCGCAACTTTGGAGCAATTCCAAGATCCCCGAAAAAAGGGATATTTCGCGATATGGCCCTGAAGCCTTGCGTCAAAGGGATGATGGCGATAGCCAGACCACCAAACCCATATTTCTCCAGGATATTCCAAGGGTATTTGATTCCAAAGAACCAGTGCTCCTGAAGGCAGGCGATTACTTTGGCGAACTCGCCGCGCTTGGTCGGACTCCCAGGTCCGCCACAGTATTTGCAAAAACAGATGCCGAGCTTTTAGAAATTCGTTGGCAAGGCCTGCGTGACTTGATGAAGCTGGTTAAGGGGTGGCGCCACGAGATCCATCAGACCTACCGAAAAAATGCTTTGAAAACTCACCTTCAGGCCACTCCCATTTTTTCACATTTAAATGACCAGGATTTGCAGGCAGTGGCTGATGCAACCCGGTTCGAGACCTACGGCCAATTTGATTGGCAGGGTTCCTATAAAGATCTTCAAGAAAAAGATTCGCTTGAAGCCCTGCAAGAGGAACCGATCATCGCCAGGGAAGGGGATTTCCCGGATGGCGTCCTTATGGTTCGGGTGGGTTTTGCCCGTGTCACGTTTCGACGAGGGAACGGCAGGAAAACTTTGATCTATTTGGGGGCGGGGGATTTTTATGGCGCCGATGAAACATTCGAGTTATTGAAAGGCAAAAAGGATGTGCGAATGAAAGTTTCCATTGCCGGACTCGGCTATGTGGAAATACTTCGCGTTCCGGCAGAAGCCATTGAAAAACATGTCCTCCCTCAATGGGAAGCCAAAAATTGGCAAATACGAACAATTGATAAGGGCCCTGCCAAAAAAAAACGCCCTGCCAAGTTTCGCCGTATGGCAGATTATTTTGATCGCTCGCTGGCGGATAGCGCCCTTCTTGAGTGGGGGGTCCAGGAACGCTTTGTAAATGGAACGCAGACCATGTTGATCAATATGGATCGTTGTGTCCGGTGCGATGATTGCGTCCGCGCCTGCGCGGAGACGCATGACGGGAATCCCCGCTTCATTCGGCATGGGAAAACCTTCCAGAACTGGATGGTCGCTAATGCCTGTATGCATTGCGCCGACCCAGTGTGTATGATCGGCTGTCCCACCGGGGCGATTCACCGCACCGTGGCGGGGGGGTCTGTGGTCATAAACGATGATACCTGTATTGGGTGTCAAACCTGCGCCAATTCTTGCCCTTATTCTAATATCCGTATGGCCAGTATTCGTGGTGACGATGGCCAGTTGGTTTTAGATAAGCAAAACCATAATCCTATTCTCAAAGCCACCAAATGTGATCTTTGCAGTGACCAGATTACCGGACCGGCATGTGCTTACGCGTGCCCGCACGATGCGTTGAAGCGGGTGGATTTTAATCAGGTAATATTGGACTAAGGGTTGTCATGACGAGGTTATGGGGATTCGGAATAGCGGCTGGGGCGTTCTTTTTCCTGATTCTGGTTTGGACCCTGAAGGTCGATCAGAGTCTGGGGCCCTCCAACTTTATCAGCGGTTGGGCCGTATTTGGTGTTTTGGTTGCGCTTGTCCTGTTCAATGGACGTAAACGGTTACCTTTTCTGCCTCTTGCATCGGCCTCATGGTGGTTTTACTTTCATATCACCGGCGGTTTTCTTGTCGTTTTTCTCTTCTGGTTGCATACCGATATAATCTGGCCAAATAGTTTATATAATCAGGCTTTGGTCTTCATGTTTTACTCCGTTTCAATTACCGGAATCATCGGGCTTTTCATTGAAAAAACTTATCCAAAATCCTTGACCCAAAGCGGAGTCGAATACATTTATGAGCGGATTCCTGAAAGGATCGCGGAAATTCGTGCAGAGGCGGAATCCTTGATTGAAGAATGCACCGAAAAAACCGGTAGCGATACCCTGGCCAAGCATTACCTGGAGCAAAATTCCTTGTATTGGTTTTTTATTCGCCCACGTTTCTTTTTCAACCATATTTTTCGGGGCCGGGCCGCCAAACATTGGATCAAAAACCAATGTTCCCTGCTGGATCGATATTTAAATGATGAAGAGCTAGCCTACTCAAAAAAGATATTCGACCTGGCTAATACCAAAAGGATAATGGATTTTCATTATTCCATGCAAAGGGTACTCAAGGGATGGCTTTTGGTTCATGTTCCCCTGTCGACTGGGCTCATGGTATTGGCCTTATGGCATTTTGTTGTTGTTCAGGTTTATTTGTGATGGATGAAAATGAATTTGCACATGACAAGAGCCAGTACGAACGGCCCAATTTCCCCTACCGTTGCGGTCGGGGCGTCTTATGGCAAAAGCCGTGCTACCAGGGTCCCAATTTGGACGGGAGTTGCGGCGGAGTTTCGGAATGTACCCCTGCTTTAAAAGGAAGCCGGTGGCAATGTAAGCGGTCCAAAAGCGCTGGTGGAGCCTGTGAAGATGGTCCCACCCCTTACGGTGAATGTGGTTTAAAACGCACGCCCTGTGCGCCCAAACCGACCCTTCGGGTATATCGGGGCAGATTAGCCCTTCTGGTTGCAATCCTCATTGTCGCGCTGATCGGCTTTTTACAGGCTTTTTATCCGATAAACAACAGGTTTTTCAAAAGTTCAGACCTCAATCCCATATCCAAAGCACACCAAAAATTTGCCCAGGAGTCTGGCTGTACCACCTGCCATGCGTCCCATAATAAAGGCCCCGGAGCGTTGGTCAAGGCCCTCGTCACCAAAACCGATCTTTCCGCCAATTGTGTGAATTGCCATACCTTTGCCGGACCCAGTTCCAAAGCCCATAATGGCGGCATCAAGAAAGATCATGATTACCAGGACACCCATTGCCAGATGTGCCATCTTGAGCATAAGGGAGAATCTTTTAACACCAAGGTGTTAACGGGCAAGCAGTGTAATTTCTGCCATAAGACCAAGTTTGAAAGTTTTTCCAGGGGCCACCCGGAATTCCGTGAAAAATTTCCCTATTTAAAGCGAAACTCGATTAAGTTCAACCATGTCTCACATTTTAACAAGCATTTTGAGAAGTCAAAAAACAAAGGCCCGAAAACCTGCACCGGCTGTCATAACATAACTTCCGCTGACCGGGCAGTGCGTTCTTTCGGGTTTGATGTGGTGTGCGCGGAATGCCATGCCAGGCAAATAATCAGTAAAAACTTAAATCTGATTACCCTGCCAGAAATGCCGCTTCCTGAATCGGAAGAAGACCTCATTGACCGAAATGAAGTTTTCAGCTTTTGCGCCGGGCCCGTTATGATCGAGATGGATGCGAATATGGATGAGTTGAAAAAAAGAATGAGCGGGCCAGAAAGAAAGAAGATGGAGGCGGAAAGAAGGAAGATGGAGGCAGAAAGAAAAAACACGGAGATGGAGGAATTTGAGGCGGTATCCACAGATTCTGTAACCGTGATCAGCGCCTACCTGCTGAATCTAAAGGACAAGGATTCTTCTGAGGAGTATGCCACTCCCATACAGGAACTCATCTTGGAGATGGCAGGGAATGGAACCGACCGGATGGCTCAATTGATCGAGGAGCATTCCGCAAATGGAATGGCAAAAAAATTGCTGGCTGGTCTTCATCCTGAAGTCTTGAAAAGGGCGGCTTGCGCCTGGGCCTTAAATGAAGAATACGAACCCCCCATACAATCAGAGTATGGAGGTTGGTTCGCGAATTTAGTGTCTGTGGGTTACACTCCTTTCGGTCATGCGGACCCGGTCGCGAAAAGTTGGATCGAGTTTGCCCTGGCCGCAACCGCTGGGGAAGAGGATCAACAAAAACGCGAGCTCGCCAAGGCTATGCAGAAGGAATTAGTGGATCCCAAAGATGGTGTCGGCAGTTGTATCAAATGCCATGCGGTGACGGCCAAAAAATCCGCAAAGGGTAAGGAACAACTTTTCGTTGAGTGGGAAATTACCTGGCCCGAATTAAAGCCCTTTGTTTTCTATTCGCATAAAAACCATATTGATATGCTGGGAGTCGATGACTCCTGCCAACATTGTCATGTCATGGACGACAAGGCCAAATACAAAGACTCGTTTGAAACGGAGGATCCTGCCGAATTTGTCAGTAATTTTAGGAGTATCGAACGAAACCAGTGCGTCACCTGTCATTCTGAAAACCAGGTCGCGCAGGAGTGCCAGCTTTGTCATATTTATCACCTCAAACCAGGTTTTAAGAAAACCATGATGACGGTTGCAAAAACCCAACCTTCCATCAACAATTAGCGCAAGGGAACTTGACTCGGATTTTGACCACTATTTTTCTTCCATTCAGATTCCACTTGTTGTAAAAAACGGGGAACCAAAAAAAATTTAGGTCGCTTCGAAAATTCCATCGAAACTGGGCCTTAAAATATGAGTGGCGGTTGCCGGCAAAACATTTTAATTTTTGAGATTCCCTTAATAGATTCCTTCAACCCGGAGGCAGCGTTTTGTTGAATCTGATACTTACTCTGACGATTTTGGCCGTTTTCCTGGCGATGGTCACTTATTTGCTTTTGCTTTTGGCCAACAATTCCCGCACCCAGGCCATCAACCAACGGACTGCTGAACTGGAAGGTAATCTGTTAAAAGCCAAAATAGATCAGATTATGGTACAGAAAAGTTCCGACGCGAATAATTTCGGTGTGCCTTGGGATGGCTATCGAAAATTCCGCATTATTAAAAAAATCAAGGAAACGGAAAGTATCAGTTCATTTTATCTGGTTCCCAACGATGACAAACCCCTGCCGCCATTTTTTCCGGGACAATATCTAACCTTTCAACTTAAAATTCCCGGACAAGCCAAGCCGGTAGTCCGATGTTATTCATTATCAGACAGCCCCCACCCGGACCAATTCAGGGTGACAATCAAGCGAGAGATGCCTCCCAAAGACAATCCAGACGCTCCTCCTGGCCTGGGATCAAACTTTTTCCATGATTCGTTGAACGAAAACAGCATCGTGGATATCAGGACACCGAGGGGTCATTTTTTCCTTGATATGAAAAAAAACAAGCCGGTTGTATTGTTGGCTGGCGGCGTGGGTATCACCCCGGTGTTGAGCATGTTGAACGCCATTGTCGCGCTTGGTATCAAACGGGAAACCTGGTTTTTTCTGGGAGTCATAAATAAAAAAGAACATGTGATGCGGGAACATCTCGAAACCGTGGCCAATGAAAACGAAAATGTCCGGCTCCATGTTTGTTACAGCAAGCCCGATCCTTCCGATGTTGAAGGCCAGGACTACCATCACAAAGAGCGGGTCAGCGTCGATTTGCTAAAACGGCTTCTTCCGTCAAACAATTATGATTTTTTCATTTGCTCTCCACCTGGCATGGTCAAGGTGCTCAGGGAGGATTTGGCGGCGTGGGGAGTGCCAAAAGATAAAATCAATTTTGAAGCTTTTGGTTCGGAAACGGTAAAAGAGTGCAATACCCAGGAGGTGCCTGACGTTGAGGTCACATTCGCCAAATCGGGAAAAACCTTTCCCTGGGACCCGAAAATGAATAGTCTGCTGGACTTTGCCGAAGCGAATGGAATCAACATGGATTCGGGTTGCCGGGGAGGAAACTGCGGTTCCTGCCTCACCGCTGTGACAAAAGGAAGCGTCAATTATATTTCCGAACCGGGATCGGAACCGGAGGCGGGGTCCTGTCTTACTTGTATTTCGGTTCCCAAGGAAAAATTAACCCTGGACGCTTGATGGCAACGGAAATCTTCAATTGTTCTGCTCTTCTGAAATTTTTTTTCGGCTTAGTTATAACCGCCGCTTTGCTTGCCGGTTGCGCGCAATTACAGAAATTTGAAAATACCGGGGAACCGGAAGTTCCAGAAAAAGTAAAGCAAGCCTCCTCGGATCCTGCCTTTATTCCCGATGGATACTATGAATCCTTGCCTGTCCTGAAGGAGAAAGGTTACCTTTTGCAACTCCTTGCTCCCGATGTTTATTTTTTTTCCACCGGGGCGTACAACACCATGTTTATCACCACGTCCAAGGGAGTGGTGGTGATCGACCCCATCCGCGGCAAAGGCCCTCTTCTAAAAAAAGCCATTCAGGAAGTCACCGACATGTCCCCAAAGTTCATGATCTATTCACATGCCCATTTGGACCATATAGGCGATGCCCATCTGTTTGCCAAAGACGTCCAAATCGTCGCCCATCTGGAAACCCGGAAGCTCCTGGAACGGTATAAAGATCCTCATCGTCCCATCCCGCAAATCAGTTTTGCAAAGAACTACAGCCTGAGTCTGGGCGGAACTAAAATTGAACTTATTTATCCCGGCGAGGGGCATGGAAAAGGCAACATCATGATCCACCTTCCCCGGCAAAAGGTTTTGATGTTTGTGGATGTCGCCACGCCAAGAGCGGTTCCTTTCATAAACTTTGCCACCATCGATATTTACAGTCAGATCAAGGGAATTGAACACGCCCTGAATTTGGATTTCAACGTGTATGTCGCCGGGCATTTGCATCGGCCCGGAACCAGGAAGGAAATGCTGGAAGTCCTGAAATATTACCTGGCGTCCAAACGGGCGAACAAAGCGGCGATGAAGAAAGTTTCCTTTTTGGATGTGAAAGCGCGATCCAAAACCAGGGATCCTGAGCGGTTATTCGGAGAGTATTACCGGGCCGTGGCGGAAGAATGTTACCGCATTTTGAAAAAGAAGTGGAAGCCCCGGTTGATGGGATTCGAGGCGTTCACTCGCGGGCATTGCGATGTCTGGACCGGCTTTCATCGCACCCAGGTGGCCCCCTGACCCCGCCACGCGGGGAGGAAGCTTGGGCCTAACGCTACGCGAGGCCCTCAAAACGAATGGAGGAAAAACTCCTCCTGGAAGTGGGGGTCAGTAAGCCATATACCCATAGCACGTAAATATTTGGTCCAGCGCTACGCTGGTCGCCCTCCGCGGAGGAGCCAGCGTTATGCTGGCGCAATATTTTCGTATTCATCAAGAATTTTTTTAGCGTCCGTATGGGCATGCAGTGGCATGCGCGGTCCCATGTGAGTCACCACCTGCGCGGCGCAATAGGAACCCAGGATAGCCGATTCTTTCAGGCTGTAGCCTTTCAGGATGCCGTGTAGCGCCCCGGCTGCAAATAAATCCCCCGCGCCGGTCGTGTCCACCGGGGTGACGGGAAATACCCCAACGGCTTCTCTTTTACCCATATTATTGTTGCTTACCCAGGAACCTTTTGCTCCAAGCGTCATAAATACCGTGTCGGCCATACCCCGCAGGGTCTCGAAAGCGGACTCTATATTGGATGCATCGGTCATTGCCAGGGCCTCTACGTCGTTGCAGAACAGAATGTTCACATTCCAGCGGATGAAGTCGATCAAACTTTTCTTGAATGTGTTGACCACGAACGCATCGCTCAATGTAAACGCAACAGGAATGCCATCGGCTTTCGCGATTTCGGCCATTTTCAGTGCGGCTTTTTGGGTTTCTTCTCCCGTCCATAAATAGCCTTCAATGTACGCCATTTTGGCATTGCGGACGATGGTCTCATCGACATTGTCAGGGTGCAGGGAAGCTGAAACACCCAAATGGGTGAGCATGGTGCGCTCCGAATCTGGTGTCACGAGGACGACGCAGGTCCCTGTTCCGTTGGTCTCCGCATTGGGACCGGGGAATCCGACGCGGCAAACTTTCATGTCTTCCGAGTAGTGCTGGCCGTAATTGTCGTTTGCCACCCGGCCCAGATAATACCCGCTACTTCCCAGAACGCTGATCCCGTGAACGGTATTTGCGGCGGACCCGCCGGAGGAAATCTTGATTGCCTGGCCCTCAAGGGCGTTTAATACCAACGTCTGTTCAGCCGAGGTAGATAATTTCATGCCTCCTTTAACCAGGCCATGCTCCTGGATGAAAGAATCCTCTACCTGGACTTCTATATCAACCAACGCATTGCCAATTCCTACCAAATCATAATTCATACTTTGGGCTTTCCTGAAAAAGATTAACTGTCAGAGGTTTTCCGGCGATTCCGTTTGCCGTTTGACAAACATTTTATACGCGAGAACCACGAACAAGGTTACGCCGGCCACGAAAAACGAAGCTCCCGACACCTGCG
This sequence comes from Nitrospinota bacterium, assembly GCA_022567815.1. Classification (GTDB taxonomy): domain Bacteria; phylum Nitrospinota; class Nitrospinia; order Nitrospinales; family VA-1; genus JADFGI01. The sequence continues at coordinate 645 of JADFGI010000023.1, read as the reverse complement.
CAACCAAGCCCACCGCTTCCTTTGCGGCGTGGGTGCCGCCCATGGCAGGGGCCAGCGACGCCGCCAATAGCCAGAAAACCCCGTACCCCAAACTTCCGATTCCACTCAGCACAGAAACTCCCAATTGAATTTTGGGATGAAAATTGAGCCCGGCAACTAACAGGGAAAAGGAAATGGCGATCACCCCCATGGTTTGAGAATGCAGGTGAGCCCGTTTCATATAGATCCATGACTTATGAACCACCTTGTCTTTTTTCTCCTGAATGCCGCCATACTTTTCCTGGAAAACCGAATCCGCTTGCGTTTTTAGAAACCCCTTTATATCGTCCTCGCAACAACCGAATGAGAGTCCCATCGACCCGCCAAACAAAATGGCGATCATCGCAATGAGAATGCCATATTTAACATGAGTGAACTGAATCATACAGGAGCCCCTTCAAAGGGAAATTTATATTGTACCATTATGTTGAAATGACTTGCTTTCGACTGCCGACATGACTAAAACAGTTTCTGAAAAAGAGCACCAAATAGTGTGTTGACCCCCGGCCTTAATGCAATAGCTCTTTTTCAGAATTAATTAAGGTCGGGAAAGTTATTTGACCGGAAGATGTTAAAATGGCGTGTGAGACTGCAACAAAACAAATA
>JADFGI010000356.1 GCA_022567815.1 Nitrospinota bacterium | reverse complement strand
CAGGGAGTCTTGGCCCTGCAATGGTTCACCAAAGTAAAATACATGTCCCGTCTGCGGATGGGCTATGCGACCGGTGCGGTGCTTATTTCCAAAAAGAAATTCGACAGCCTTCCGGAAGACAGCAAACCGATTCTCAAAGAACTCAGCAAAAAGCATTTAAGCCAATTGGTGCAAACCATCCAGAATGACAACGCCATTTCCATTGACATCTTGCGGGACAACGGAGTGGAATTGATTGAAATGCCTGGGAAGAAGGTGATTGAGGAATTTCACCAGGCCGGCGCCCTCGCCAGAAAAAATCTTGTAGGCAAACTCTTTTCTCCCGAACTCCTGCAAAGGGTATTGAAGTATTTGGAGGAAGTGAAATGAGAAAATACCGAAACCGGGATAATCCTGAACCTGTTTAACGTTTCGCGAAGCCTCAATCCAGCGTTCCCATATTTGCAGATTTTCCACCTTTTCCTTTGGTGAAAATCTTTGATATTTTTCCCAAGTCTCAAATTAAATCATTGATTTTTAAGAATTTGAGTTGATTCTTTTTTTTTAAAAAGTATATTAAACCCAAACTCGGACATAGCATTTTATTCGTTTTTGACCTCTCCATGCCTAAAGGGGTGTCGTTTGTTTGGGAAGAATATTCAGAAGACCGAACTGGGAAAGGTTCGAAAAGGCATCGCGGCACTCCTCTGCGGAGGGCGCTCGCTCTCGCGAGGGGGAAATTGCTTTCGCCATACAATGTTTCTTGGCTTGGGTTCGAACGTTTTCCTCGAATTCGCACCACTCCTCCGCGGAGGGCGAGTTTGCTCACGCCGTGCAATGCTTCTTGGTTTGGGTTCGAACGTTTTCCTCGAATTCGCACCACCCCTGCACGGATGGCCAGTTTGCTCACGATGGGCAAGATCTCATTGGTATGTTTCGAAATTTTATCTCCTAAGCGCGGTTGGGTTTTTTTTATTTGCACTTGCCTCGGTCAACCTAAGCCATGCGGTAACTTTGGATTCCGAGAGGCCGCCGGAATATTTTCACTCCAACATTTCTTCATCAACCTCGTTACAAAAAGAGTCAGGCAGGACTTGTGCGGGGCAATGTTTTCCTGACAAATATTTTTTAGCGAAAAAGAGTAAAAGGAAATCAACCGTCCGAAAAATTTCCAACTCTTCCAGGCATCGTCCCGATTTTGAGTTAAATACGGATTATTTCCTCAATATTTTTTTAGATACGAAATATATTTTCCTTGCCCCCCTACGATGGAAGTCAACGGATTGGCTCAAAGCGTCCCTGGTATTGGGAACGACCGGCGTTTTTTTTGCGCTCGACGACGAAATTCGTGATTTTGTTCAGGGCGAGCGCAGTGGGACCACCGATGACCTCGCGGATATATTCGAGCCCTTTGGCAATGGCGGTTACACCTTTCCCGGTTTAGTGGCCTTTTATCTTTACGGGCATTTTTTTGAAAATTCCAAGGCAGAGAGAACAGCTCTGCTGGCGGTGGAGAGTTTTGCGGTGACCGGCATATTTACCTTCGCCCTGAAATTTTCTACTGGAAGAGTCCGTCCGAAGTCGGCACAGGACTCGGGGGAATGGAACGGACCCAATTTCGATGATGTTTCCTTCCCATCCGGGCACACCTCCTCTGCATTTGCCATTGCTACTGTATTTGCGTCGGAATATAAGAACAATCGGTGGGTTCCTCCCGTGGCTTATGGCCTGGCCACCTTGACGGGATTATCGCGTTTGAACGACAACAAGCACTGGGCATCGGATGTGTTTTTAGGCGGAGCGCTGGGTTATTTTATTTCCAAGACCCTCATAAAACTCCACAGCAACAAAAAGGGCCGGCATTACACCATCTATCCCAGAATCTCCAAAAAGGAAACCGGTCTGGTTTTTGCGATGCAGTTTTGACCCCGCTACGCGGGGAGGAACCCCGCTACGCGGGGAGGAACCCCGTTACACGGGGAGGAACCCCGTTACACGGGGAGGAACCCCGTTACACGGGGAGGAAGCTTGGGCCTGACGCTACGCGAGGCCCGAGAACCTAAAACCCCTTGTAGGTTAATATTGGGTCCAGCCCCCAGGCTGGTCGTACGTCAATATTTGCTCCAGCCTTAGGCTGGCTAGCTTGGGCTGTTTAGCTTGAACAGAGTGAGCAAGGAATCCCTGGCCAGTAACTGGTGGGTGTTTGTTAGATGGTCGAACAGCTCTTTGTTCACTTTTTCAAGATCAAATTTTGCCATGGCATAGTAGTCGGCTCCCTTTAGGATGTATTGATCCATCTCCTTCGGGCTTAATTTTTGGTTGTAAGCCAAGGTCCAACCCTTCCGGTTGCTGTAATAAAAAGTATGGGGTCTGTCTGCACCTAACTCCTGAAGAAGGATGCGATCATTTTTTCCTGTATGCCGTTTTATTTGTTCCCCGATGACAATGTAGTCCCGGTTAAAATTCAACCGTTTATTTAATTTGTAAATAGAATGAATGGGAATGAAGATGATCATGAGCAATACCAGACCCACCTTGATGTCGCGTTTCCAATCTCCAAGGTTTGGATGCGCCTTGAAGAACTCCGCCAGAAATTTTCCAATAAAGATTGCGCCAACGGGAATAATGGGGAGTTGGTAATATTCATGAACCCTGTTTCCCACCGCCACGATCAGGAAATAAGCGCAGACCGAAATAAACCAGATGTGGAAAAGATACTGCTCCTTGCGCTCGACTTTTGAAACCAACCCCAGGATCAAAAACGGAAACGCGGTAAAGGCGAACATTTTTTCCACCAGCCGGGTCCAAAAAATCAGCTTGTAAAACTTGTAGTCAAAAAGAATTCCCTGATTCGCCAACTTGTCATTGCCAAGCCAGATGCTCTCGCCCGGATGGGTTTGGGCATGCAAATCCGCCATGTGGCTATACCACAATAAGGGTGGGGCGAGGATCAAAAGGACAAACAAATACAATTTGTATTGTGCGAAAATTTGCTTTCGGAATTTCAGCCACGCCAGAAACAAAAGCGGGGCTCCCAAATATAGCGTGGGCAGTTTGATAAGAAAGGTGAGGGTGGTGAACAGTGAAGCCAGGAAAAAATCCCTCCAGGTTCCATTGTCCAGCCATCGGGTAAAGAAATAAAGCATGGTGACGGAGAAAAACAACATGGCCGATTCAGGCATGAAGGTTCGGGAATAAAAAACGGACATGGGTAAAATAGCGAAAACGCCTGCCGCAATCAGACCCGTGGTTGAGTCGTAATATCTTTTTCCCAATAGGTACAGCATGCCAACGGTTCCCATGGAAAACGCGATCGAAACAAGGCGGCCCAGAATGTCATGAAAACCAAAAACTTTGTAAAGCAGGGCAACGAGGTAAGGATAAATTTGAAATTCAAATTCATAGTATTCCCGGACCCAATTCGTTGAAGGGTGGA
>JADFGI010000355.1 GCA_022567815.1 Nitrospinota bacterium | reverse complement strand
AAAGTGGGCGGAAAAATGCCTCAGGACGGGAGGTCGTTTGCTGATTCGATAGGCAGGAATGGTTGCGCGGTTTTCCCAGACTGTTTTCAACACTTCCAGAACATAATCAAAATGACTTTGGGTGTATACCCGTCTGGGAAAGGTGAGGCGCACCAGTTCGAATGGCGCCGGGGATTCTTCTCCAGTAGCTGGATCGATTTTGCCGAACATGACGGAGCCCAATTCGACCGTTCTCACTCCGCCCTCCAGGTAAAATGAATTGACCAATCCAATGCCCGGATATTGTGGAGGATCGGTTTTATCGAAAAACTGTTTGGCGTCCAGAAAAATGGCGTGCCCGCCCAGGGGAAGAGTAATCGGTATTCCCAATTGGGCGAGTTTTTTGCCCATGTATTCAACCGTCGCATGGCGGTAAATTTGATATTCCAATTCCAGCGCTTCCAATAACCCGATGGCGATAACTTCCAAATCCCTTCCCGCCAGGCCGCCGTAGGTGGGAAACCCTTCGGTCAGGATGAGCACATTTTTAAAATCCTCTGCCAGTGGGTCGTCATTGCAGGCGAAGAATCCACCAATATTCGCCAGCCCATCTTTTTTTGCGCTCATGATAGCTCCATCCGCATAAGAAAAAATCTCGCGGGCGATTTCTTTAAGGGAGCGAGAGTTATTGTTTTGTTCTCTTTGATAAATGAAAAACGCGTTCTCGGCAAACCGTGCCGCGTCCAGGATCAAGGGTATTCCATACGGTTCCAATACCTTTTTCACTGACCGCATATTCTCCAGTGAAACCGGATGTCCGCCAAAGGAATTATTAGTGATGGTGAGCATGGCAAAAGGAATTTTTTCTGGTCCGGTTTTTTCGATCAGCCGTTGCAATTTTTCGACATCCATATTTCCTTTGAAAGGATGTTGGGCTGACAGGTTCATGCCCTCATCAATGATCAAATCCACTGCTTCAGCCCCCGCATATTCAAAGTTTGCCCGGGTGGTGTCGAAGTGGCCATTATTGGGAATCACATCGCCCGGCTTTATGCGGATTTGCGAAAGAATGCGCTCCCCCGCTCGTCCCTGATGAATCGGAAAAATATGTTTGAATCCGGTAATATCTTTCACCGCTGCCTGGAACCGTTCCCAGGACCGACTGCCCGCATAACTTTCGTCTCCCCTCATAAGCGCCGCCCATTGGTCGGTAGACATGGCTCCGGTGCCGCTGTCGGTCAATCAATCGATCGTGATATGATCCGCCGAAAGCAGAAAAACATTGTGATGGGCCTTGCGAAGCCATTCTTCCCGCTGATTTCTGGAGGTGATGGGAATGGACTCGGTCATTTTGATCCGAAACGGCTCAATGATGGTATGCATGGATTCTCCACTGCGAAGGATTCGAATTATATGAGAAAGGCCGATCTTTTTGAGTTGATGAATTTTTCATGGATATTGAGATAGATTTCTTTTCTCAGATCAATCACTTCCTCATCGGACATGAAACCTTTTGAAAAATTTTTAATTTCCGAGTCGATAAAGAGTTCCGCGGAATTTTTGAAATGAAAAATAAGGTCCAAAACATCTTCCATTCCGACCGCGATCCTTAATGTCGTTGGGGTGATGTCGGCTTCTCTTAGGAACTCCTGGCTTAATTCCGAATGGGTCGTTAAAGCCGGGCACGAAATGATGGTGTCTGTTTGGCCCAAACTGATCATCCCGCCAAACATTGGGGATAAGCTGTCAACGAATGATTTAAACCGGTTAATATCCTTGATGCGTATATCCAGGGTCATCAACGGAGCCGGCAGGGAAAGATAGGTGATTTTTTTTAAAAGATGCTCCTGGGAAAAGCTGGATTTTACTTTGATGAATTCATTAGACTGAAAATATTTATACAAGACCACGGTGTTGATGCATTTCGCGAGCATCCTGTGTTCCAGGGTTTTGATTCCCTCAATAACCTCAAAAGCCTTTTCAGAATCCAGAAAAGCTCCCTTGATATAATAGACATTCCAAAACATGGTGTCTTCCCAGTTAAGTTCTTTTGAACCTGTTTGCGGGAGATCCTTGATTCGGCTTATATCCTCTTTAGGAAGAAAGATACGTTCATTTTTTCCGATAACACATCCCCCTGTCGTGGTTCCGTGTCCCTGCAGGTCTTTCGTGTAGGAATGGATGACAAAATCGGGCCTTTCAATTTCGTCGAGATTCTTTAACGGCTTGATGAGAAAAGGCGTGGCAATGGTGGAATCCAGAATAACGGTCAACTGGTTCTGATGGGCGGTCCGGCAAATTTCCGGGACGTCTAAAATATAGCCGTGAGGATTGCACGGGGATTCCAGGTAAACATAAATGTTTTTACCGGATTGTAAACGGTCGGAATATTTTTTTTGGGTCGCAAGCAGGCAGGATCTGAAATCCGGTTCCTCAACCCCTGAAAAAGCCTCCAGGGCAATATCAAGATTGCTGTTTTTACCAAACCAGTCATAAATGAGTTGGTGGCTTCCTCCGTATATATTTTTGTTCAGGATCAATATATCTTTATAGCCGAGCAAATGGGACAGGGTGGCATCGATGGCTGACATTCCAGAGTTAAAGTTTAAAGCCATATATCTATCCGCCTCATCCGCGCATTCCAGCTCCACGATATAATTGGCCAGAGTGATGGAAGTGGGGTTCAGCAACCGGGAATATATACTGTGAAGGAATTCTTTACCCTGGAACGCATCCCGAATCCAATCCAGACTGGCGTAAATATAGGTCGCCGTTTTTACGATGACCGGCTGGGAGGAAAAGATCGCCGGAACATTGTCAAAAATCGAATGTGGCCCCTTGGCGTATTTAGTGGTATCGCTGGCCCGCAATTCGCGGAATTCCTTGCGCAGAGGGTTTTGCAAGTTGTCCAAGAGTTTCGCAAGTTGAAAACAGATAAATTTTTTCGCGTTGAAAAGCCCGATTTTATCCTTGTGGTTTGCGTACAATAAATAGTCGGTGGCAAATGACCATATGTGATCGATATTTTTTTCGGCCTTATATATATTCCTTATCAAGGGGCTCAATTCATCAAAAATTTCCGTCCCTTTTTTGATACCAAAATATTCCAATTGTTCCCGGACCAAATCCTCCGGTTCGGAACAACGCGTTTTATCTGTCCTGATGGGAGATAAAAGGTCTTTGCTCATGATTGAATCCGGTGAAGGGTTTATCCCTGAAGGGGCGCAGGATCTAAAGGGTCAAATTTGAGGAGATCAGGAAAATAACAACTTGTGAAGAACGAAAGGACATGAGCTGATTTATTATCCTTAGACGACCCGCATGGAAAGCAAACTGTCCTGATACATATTTTAACACTTTTTTGGTGGACTGGTAGTCAATCGTAAGAAACCTGATTCCCTTCAGGGGGTTTCATTCCCCGTGGCTACTAGCCGTAGG